>JAQULN010000118.1 GCA_028718575.1 Candidatus Krumholzibacteriia bacterium
CCAACCCAGGCGTTGCACACCCTGTTCGCGCAACCAGGCAGCGCCCACGGTCAAGGCGCTGATCAGGTGCGCTGGCTCCACCGTGAACCCTGCCTGGCGCAGCGCCGCGACCAGATCGCCCGGCCGGTGGGTCGTATTGTTGCTGACCAGCCGCCAGGCGATGCCCCGGTCCGCCAGGCCGGCGAGCCAGGCGACCGCGCCCGGCAGCGGCCGGTAGCTCTTATCCGGCACCAGCACGCCCTCGATGTCGATGAGGTAGAAACGTTGTGTCACGCCGGTTCCCTTTCCGCGGGTGCCTTGCCGCCCATTGCGGCGGCGTCCAGCAGCAGTTCGTCGTAGCTAGCGACCAGCTGATCCCAGCAAAAGGCGTCCATATCGCCGGCCAGCGAGCACATGTGCCCACAGCCCTCGCCGCGAATCAGGTCTGCCAGCAGGCGGTCCAGATCAGCCGGCGTGTCGTAGAAATGGCGACCGCGGCAGAACGGTCCATAGAGACTGGGGTAGACCTCGCGCCGCGGCAACACTGGATAACAGCCGGCATGCACCGCTTCGGCGACCGCGATCCCAAAATACTCCTGCTCCGCGCAACTGACCACGATGTCGGCTTGCGCCAACAGCGCCGCATAGCGTTCGCGGTCCGCCGCATATCCGAAATGCAGGCAACGTTCGCCGAGGCGTTCCGCCAGCGGTGCGAAGACCTCCTCCTGGTGGCGGCTGTCGCCGGCCAGCACGACCGTGAAATCGAGGCCGGCGGCGAGTAGGCGCTCGACCGTGCCGGCAAAGAGATCGGGCCGCTTGTCGAACTCCCAGCGATGGTTCCAGAGCAGAACCGGCCGCCTCCCGTCGCGAGGCCATGCGGGCCCGGCCTGCGGCTCGCAGGGACCGCCGCGCCAGACGGCCCGCGCCGACGCGGCGACCGGCGAGCGGCGGAGTCCGACCGGCAAAACGCGCGTTTTCGCCTCCAGACGCGGCCGGAGGCCGGCCGGGACGGCTTCCGGCATGCGGTTGAGGTAGAGCGGCAACGCGTCCAGGAACCGCTCGCGATGATACGTCGAGTTGAAGACGACGAGATCGGCCGCCAGGCAACTGATGATATTGGTGAAACCGAAGTGGAAATCGAACTCTTCCTGCGGCGACAACGGATACGTGAGCTGATTCTCGTGCATATAGAGAACCAGCGGGCGCCGGTCCAGCGGCGGCGGCAGCAGTCCACGCAAGTCGGCGACGTTGAGCAGGCTGGTCGCCAGCAAGAGGTCGCACGGCGGCGGCTGACGGCGCAGGCGGTCGGCGAACCACAGGGCGGCGCCGCGCATGCGCCACTTCCAGAACCGAGGCGGCAGGGTCAGCGCGCGGTACCGATGCCGCGAATGGCTCATCAACCCCAACCGGAAGTCGCGGTGCGACCCGCCGTCGTGCGATTCCAGAAAGACGATGTCCAGCTCGGACGCAGCAGCAGCCACGACGTTATCCCGTTCCGATCGACCCTGGCTCGGATGATTCACCGATCGCCTACACGAAAAGGCCAAATGCTTGCCTGGTTAGCATATTCTTTAAGGAATTGATACGAAACAAGAATTCCTATATAATTACCGATGACTATCGCCATGAGCGGGGACGTCTTTGATATTGACGACCGTTCCCGTTGCCACTTGCAGAGAGGTTGACCCATGCGGAACCTGAGTGTGCTTTTATATGCCGTGCTGGCCTGGACCACCGTCGCGACGGCGGTTCCTTTCGAAAACGCTTCGGTGATCGCTCACGTACCCGACCGGGTCGTCGTCACGATGCAACCGGGCGTCAAGTTGAACGTCGACAAAAGCCTCGGCGTTCCCTTGACCGGCCTCGCCGAGTTGGACGCGGTCGCGGTCAAGCATGGCGCTATCGAGATCAAACTTCTCTATGGCGAGATGATTCAGGCGTTCGACGACCCGGCAACCCGCGAGTTGCTCGAGAGCGTCTATACGGTCGACTTCCCCGCCGATGCCGGCCTGGCCGCAGTCTACGCCGATTACGCCAAGGTCTCCCTCGTGAAAGAGGTACATCCGGTGGCCATCTGTCGGCAATACGGCAGCGCCTTCCATCCCAACGATCTGCAGACCAGCCAGTGGTTCTTGCGCAACCCCTCGATCGGCGGTGGCGATATCCGCGCCCTCGGCGGCTGGGCGGAGACGCTTGGCGACAGCACGATCATCGTCGCGGTGACCGATTCCGGCGTGGACTGGAATCACCCGGATCTGGGCGGACCGCATCCCGACAGGGTGAACGGTGCGATGTGGACCAACTGGGCCGAGTACTACGGAACGCCGGGGGTCGATGACGACGGCAACGGCAAGATCGACGACATCCGCGGCTGGGACTTCGTAGACCTGCCTCCCAGTTCCTGCTACCCGGACGAAGATTGCGCGGGACAGGACAATGATCCCATGGACTACGAAAGCCACGGGACCAACATCGGCGGCGTTGTCTCGCCGATCACGGACAACGGCATCGGCGTCGCCGGCACCGCCCCCGGCTGCAAGATCATGGCGATCCGTGTGGGCTGGCTGCCCAACGGCGAGACCGTCGGCGTCGTGCGCATGGATTTCGCCGCTCAAGGCATGGTCTACGCCGCTGCCAACGGGGCCAAGATCGTCAACTGCTCCTGGGGGAGCCACAGTTCTCTTTCCTCGGCGGTGCAGACGTGCCTCAACGCCGGCATGCTCATCTTCACCGCGGCCGGCAACGACGACAACTCGGACGCCTCTTACCTCGGCGGCTACAGCGACTTCTACAAGCGCGTGCTGGCCGTCGCGGCGACGAATTCCAACGACACCAAGGCGAGCTTCTCGAATTACGGCACCTGGGTCGACATCTCCGCTCCCGGCAATCAGATCTACACGACGGCGTACAACCGCTTCACCGGTCAGAGTACCTACGCCACCACGCAGGGCACGAGCTTCGCGTCGCCGGTCGCGGCGGCGGCGGCCGCGTTGATCTGGTCGTCGAACACGAGCCAGACAGCCGCCCAGGTCTCTCAGATTCTGCGCGACAGTTGCGACAACATCGACGCGGTCAACCCGAGCTATGCCGGCCTGCTCGGCGCCGGACGAGTCAACCTGCTGAGGGCGTTAGGGGACAACGTCCAGCAGGTCCCGGGCGAGTTCCTCAACTTCCAGGACGCCATGAATTCGGCGGCGGTCGGCGACACGATCAAGGTGTTGGCCGACTTCGCCATGTCCGAAACCGTGCTCATGGGCAAGAATCTCAAGTATCTCGGCGGCTATGCCCCCGGCTACGTCGCCCGCGATCCGCTGGACACCCCCACGGTGATCACCGGCAATCTGGGCAACGCCGCCGTGCGATTCACCGGGCAGGTCACCGCGGACTGCGTGGTCGACGGCTTCAAGATCCAGGGCGGCGGCGGCACGGTCTTTTCCGACATCCCCTACGCAGGCCAGTACGGAGGCGGCATCATCCTGAACGGCACGTCCCCCACCCTGCGCAACTTGCGGGTCACCGGCAACACCGTCGGCGGCTCGGGCACGCTCGGCCTCGGCGGCGGCATCGCCATGCACAACTCCCAGTCGGTCCTCGAGAACGTGACCGTCGACGGCAACACGGGCATCTACGGCGCCGGCGTCTATGTCTACCGCGGCGCGCCGACGTTCATCGACGTGACCATCGCGGAGAATACCGCTTATACTGGCAACCTCTCCTATACCCCGCGCGGCGCCGGCCTGTTCGTCCTGGACGCGGACGTGACCCTCCAGGATGTGGCCGTCAACAACAACGTCGCCGCCAACCGCGGGGGCGGCGTCTACCTCGGCACCTACGATACGCCGCCGGTGTTGACGATGTCCGGCGGCACCATCGCCGGCAACACGGTCTCCGCCGAAGGCGGCGGGGTCTATGCAGGCGGCGGGACACTGTCCCTGACCGATGTCGCCGTGACGGACAACGCCCCGACAGGCGGGTTCATCAGCGGCGGCGGTCTCTACGCCACGGCGACGACCGTCGACCTTTCCGAGGTCGTCGTCGCAGGCAACACGGCCGCCTTTGGCGGCGGGGCTCAGTTCTCGACCTGCCCCGACGTTTCGCTGAGCAGCTCGGTGTTCTCCGGCAACACGGGCACGCTGTTGGCCGGCGCCCTCTATTTGCTGAGCAACACCAGTGCGTCGCTCGCCAACCTGACCATTGCGGACAACGCCTGCCCGAACGGCGGCGCCGGTCTGTATGCCAGCGGCACACCGCTGACGGTCAGCAACACGATCAGCGCCTTTAACACCGGCGGCACGACGACCGCCAACGGCATGTACATCACCGGCGCCGCGGCCACCTTGACCTGCAACGACGTCTTCGGCAACAGCGGCGCGGGTTACGGCGGCGTGGCCGACCCGACCGGCGCGAACGGCAACATCGCGCTCGATCCCGAATTCTGCGACCGACCCGGCGGAGACTACCGGATCGCCACCACCAGCCCGTGCGCGCCCGAGCAGAGCGGCGGCTGCGGCCTGATCGGAGCCCTGACGGCGGGATGCGGAGGGGTTCCCGTGGAGGATGCGACCGTGCCGTTGGCCTTCCGCGTCGAGGCGGCCTTCCCCAACCCCTTCAATCCCATGACGACCATCCGCTTCACGACGCCGGCCGCCGCCCACACCTCCGTGGTCGTGTACGATCTGCGCGGCCGGGTGGTCAAGACGCTGGTGAACGGTGTGTTGCCCGGCGATACCCATTCGGTCCAGTGGTACGGTGACAACCAGTCCGGGAGCCCGGCTTCGACCGGCGTTTACTTCTACCGGGTTACCAGCGGCCTGTACTCGGCGACCGGCCGCGTCGCGCTCATCAAATAACGTCGGCCGGCCGTGAGGCCGCGCGCTGCCTTGGAGGGACCCGCGCCGATCGCGGGTCCCTCGTTCGTTTCCTGAGCCCGCGTGCGATCGCCGCTGGCAGCCGTAGCAGGCGCCGGCTACCATCGATCGACCGGCAACGAAAGGACCCCGCCATGAACACCCGTCCCAGCAAGGACCTGCAAACGTTCGCCAACCCCGCGTCCGACCGCGATTACGAGATCACCTTCGATTGCCCGGAGTTCACGTGCCTGTGCCCCTTGACCGGCCAGCCGGACTTCGCGCGGTTCGAGATCCATTACGTGCCGCACGAATTCTGCCTCGAACTCAAGTCGCTCAAGCTCTATCTGTGGAGCTATCGGGACGTAGGCGCGTTCCACGAGGCGGTCACCAACAGCATCCTGGACGACCTCGTGGCAGCCTGCCGGCCGCGGATGTGCGAGGTAGTCGGCGACTGGTTCGTGCGCGGCGGCATCACGACCCGCGTGCGGGCGACGCACATCGACCCGGCCTGGGACGGGGCGACCGCAGGGGATTGACGCCCTGGCCCGCGCGTGGGCTGCGCGAGCGAGCACTCCTCATTCGAGGCGGGCGCATAGCGATCGACGCCCCGCCCGCTGAATGCGCAAGCGAACATTCTTAGAGGCGGGCGCATCGCGATCGACGCCCCGCCCGCTGAATGCGCAAGCGAACATTCCGCGGGCGGGGCGTCGATCGCTTCGCGCGGCGCCACCACTAAAAGGGTGCTCCACCGGCTCGTGGCGCGGGATCGAGCAAGGCGATATCGCCCTGAAGCGTTCTGAGTGGTCGATGTCCAGACCCGCTACCCCAGCACGATCGGCACCGCGCGCCCGCACGCCGGGCAGGCCGGCGTCGTGAGCCGGCACACGGTGCGGTACCCGTCGCGCTCGATCACGACCTCGCCGCATGAAGGGCAGCGGGTGTCCTGCCAGTCGTCGAGCGCCACATTACCGACGTAAACGTAGCGCAACGTCTCGGCGCAGATGCGCGCCGCGCGCAAGAGGGTGTCCGGCGGCGTGGCCGGCGCGTCGAAGCGATAATCGGGGTGGTAGGCGGACAGGTGCAGAGGGATCTCCGGCGAGACGTCGGCCACGAGATCCCGCAGGCGGGCGAGCTGCTCGTCGCTGTCGTTATAGCCCGGGATCACCAGGTGGGTGACCTCCAGGTGCACGCCCGCCGTGTAGATCGCCGCCAGGGTCGCCAGCACCGGCGCAAGCCGGCCCTGGCAGACCTCGCGGTAAAAACGGTCGTCGCTGCTCTTGAGGTCGATGTTGGCGGCGTCCAGCAGCGGCAGCAGCTCGGCGAGCGGCTGGGGATTTAAATAGCCGTTGCTGACTACGACGTTCACGAGCCCCGCCGCGCGCGCGAGACGGGCGGTGTCGCGCACGAACTCGAACCATACCAGCGGCTCGCTATAGGTGTAGGCGATCCCGGTCGACCGCTGCTGCTGCGCCAGGCGCACGACGGCTTGCGGCGAGAGATCTTGCGCGCGGCCGTCGCGGGTCTGGCTGAGCTGCCAGTTCTGGCAGAAGGCGCAGTGCAGGTTGCAGCCCATGGCCGCCACCGAAAGGATCGGCCGGCCGGGCAGGAAGTGGAAGAGCGGCTTCTTCTCCATGGGATCCAGCCCCGCCGCCACGACCTTGCCGTATTGCAGTGCGACCATCGCGCCGTCGCGGTTGCCGCGCGTGCCGCAGGGACCGTCCTGACCAGGGCGCAGCGTGCAGCCGACAGGGCATAGCAGGCACGCGACGCGCCGGTCGTCAAGGGCTTGCCAGTAAGCGGCTGCGATCATCTCAAGCGGACTCCTCGAGACGGGCGGCGGCCCAGGCGGCGACGTCGCGGACCTCGGCGTCGGGGTCGGCGGCGGCCACGCGGCGCACCGCAGGCAGAAGATCGCTGCGGCCGGTGTTGGCGGCCACTACCAGCGCGTTGCGGCGCAGGCCGGCCGGATGCGCGCGCCAGAGCGGCGTGCGACGGAAACGCTTGCGAAAGGACTCGGCGTCCAGGGTGAGCAGGTCGGCGAGGCCGAGTTGCGCATGTTCGGAGAGCGGCGCGTAGGCGCTCGGCGGCGGCGGCGCCACCGGTTGCTGCGATGCCAGGCGCAGCGCCTTGGCGTTCCAGGGGCACACCTGCTGGCAGACGTCGCAGCCGAAGAGGCGGCCGCCTTGCCGCGGCCGATCGACGGCCGGCGCGCGGCCCTGCCATTCGATGGTCCACGTCGCCAGGCAGCGCCCGGCATCGAGCGTGTAGGCCGCGGTGATGGCGCCGGTCGGGCAGGCGTCGAGGCAGCGCGTGCACCCACCGCAGCGATCGGTGTCGAGGCGGGGCAGCGGGCCGCGCGGGACGACCGCGTAGAGCGGGCGCGGCGCGGCCGCGAGGTCGGTCAACGCGAGGTTGGTCGGCGCGATCGCCAGCACCAGTCCCGAGCCCAACCGCTCGTGGATCAAGCACGTGTTCTTGCCCACGAAGCCCAGGCCGGCGAGCGCCGCCCAGTCGCGCTCGAGATAGGGACCGGTGTCGACCGCCGCGCGCGCGGTCAGCGCGGGCCAAGTGTGGCGCAGTCCTTCGAGAACACGGCGGACCGCCTGCAACAGGATGTCGTGATAGTCGCGCCCGCGGGCGTAGCGGGCCACGCCGCTCAGCCAGTCGCCCGGCGCGTCGTTGCCGGGCGCGTCGTTGCCGGTCGCACCGTCGCTCGCCGGCCAGCCGTCGGTGTAGCGTTGGGCGAAGACCAGCATCGACCGGGCCCAGGGATTGGCCAGGCGTGGATCGGCGCGTTCGGCGGCCGTGCGCTCGAGGTAAGCGAGCCCGCCGTGCAGGCCGCGCGCGAGCCAGTCGCGCCAGGCTGCGGCATGAAGCGCCGGGCCGTCGAGCAAAGCGGCGCCGGCCAGGTCGATCCCCTCGCGCGGACAGATCTCCCGCAAGCGGGCCGCGAGCGCGGCCGCCGGCAGCGCGACGGCCGGCAGCTCGACGCTCACGACAGCCCCAGACGCCGGCAGGCCTCGGCGAAACCTGACTCTAACCTCGCCATGACCTCCGCCACGGTCGGGATATCGTCGATCATACCGGCGACCTGGCCAATTTCCAGTTCGCCGTCCTCGAGATCTCCCTCGAGCATGCCGCGCCGGGCGCGGCCCTGGCCGAGA
>JAQULN010000119.1 GCA_028718575.1 Candidatus Krumholzibacteriia bacterium
TTGTTGCTTGCCGATTCCCTGGCACTCAGAAGCCGTCTGCCTCAGAAACGAAGCGTTTTCGCGTTCCTGGCGATCGTGGGGCCGTGGCTGTTGTTCAGCCAATGGTACTTCGGCACGTTGGTGCCTCAAACCGTTGCCGCCAAATTCCATCAAGCGAGCAGCGGGGCGTGGGGCGGGGGATTCATCTTCTTGAAGATGTCGACCAAGCTCTGGCCGTTCCATGCTTCGATCAAGGACGCCATTCTGGTTCTGTTCGGCCTGGCGGGCGCTGTGGTTGCGCTGCACTGGCGGCCGTTGCGGTCTTTCCATCTCGGCTGGCTGACCCTCGTTTGGGTCGCCTGCCACATGCTGGTCTACGGTTTCGTGCTCAAACCTGCCGCGTACCCGTGGTACTACGCACCGTTCGCCCTGGGGATCGGTATCACCCTGGCTCTGGGCGGCGAGATCATCGCCGGGCGCATTCGCAGCCGGCATATCCGCGCGTGCTTCATCGTGTGCTGCGTGGCCTGGGCCGCGTTGACCGGCTTCAGGATGGCGCTAACCACCCTGCGCGCCGAGCGCCACTACAAATGGCGCTTCCACACCGAAGCCGCCGCCTGGCTCAATGAGCGGGCGCCTGACGGCGCCGTGGTCGCTTGCAACGAGATCGGCGTGTTGGGCTTCTACTACCGGAAAGGTCCCATCCTGGATCTGCTGGGATTGGTCAGTCCGGAGGTTTTGGCCGCTCTGCGCGAACGCGATTTCTCCCGGCCCATTCAACAATTCCAGCCCGACTACGTGATCAGTAAAGAGCCGCCTTTCCCTGTGCTGGAAGACTTCGTGCAGGAAGAGTGGTTCCAGCAGTCGCATGATCTCGAGGCGGTGTTCGGCACCGAGCACACCAAGATGCGCCTGTATCGGCGGCGCGTCCCTTGATGCGCGCGCTCGCTGAGTGGTCGGCATGCGCGAGCGCGGACCTGCGCCGGGCCGTAACGGGCGCCGTCATCGGCGCTACCGAACGCCGGGCATCATGATTCCGACCAGGTCGAAATATGGATTTGCCTCCAATTCCCCAGCAAGCGCGGACGGATGGACGGTGGCCGCCGCGTCCTTGAAGACGGCCGTGGGCTGCAACCCGCATTGGACGCCCACGAACTGAAAGACATAGATCACGAAGTGCGAGCAAAAGAAGGGGCGCGACTTGCCTTCCAGGATATCCGTCAGCAGGTCATCCATTTCGGCCGGCGTCGAAGCATCGCCGCCGGCCCCGCGCAGGGACTTCAACGCTCCCGCCAGATTGTAGGAGAGCGGCCCCCCGGTCTTCCAGCTGGTCCGCTTCGACCCGAGCTTGATTTCGTGCTTCGTCGTTCGGCGTTGATGAATGTCGAACAGCATCTTGGCGCAGTTGGCGGCGGCTTGAGCCATTTCGGGCTTCTTAGTCGAGCACCGGTAGACGACATAAGTCATATTCTTGTTCTGCACTCGCAAATCGTTGCCGCGAATGCCCTCCCGTGCCGCCTCGATGATGTACGTTTTATCGAACATCACGCCGGCGTGCACGATGTGCGGTTTGGCCGCGAAGCTCAAAGCCTGGAGCGAAGCGATCCCGATGCTCAACGGAGCGTTGTCGATGACCTTCAGCATGACGTCGCCGGGGGCGAGATCACGGCATTTCAATGATTCCATAACTTTCCATTTCTTTTTTGCGCACGATCAGGGCTGCGAAACGGCGCGAGCACTCTATTCCCCCCACGCCTCGGTCACGGTCTCCCGTAACAACCTTGTGAACTCCGCCGGCACCGTGAACATCGGGAAATGACCCACGTCGTCCATGGTCTTCAACCGCACGTCCACGCCGTGCGCCTGCCACTGGTCGACCGCGACGGGATTGCGCGTGTCGTTCAGCAAGTGGAGCGGCCGCGCGTAGGCACGCGCGGCGGCAGCGAGGTCGAAGGCGAAGAGGTTGCGGAACGCCGAGAGCCCCACCTCCGGCGGGGTCGCGGCCATCACGTCCGACGCCCGCGCCACCGCCGCCGAGTCGGCATCGGCCGGATACATGGCCCGCACGAAACCCGGCACGTTGGCCGCGAAGTCGTCGCGGAACGGCGCCATGAAGGCGTCGAGCTGCTCGGTCGAAAACCCGCGCTCGATCTGATGCAGGTTGTCGATGCCCACGATGCGCTGCACGCGGTCCGGAGCTCGCACCGCCATGGCCAGCGCCACGGTGCCGCCCATCGAGTGGCCCACGACCACCGCGCGCGGGATGCCCGCCGCGTCCATGGCCGCGAGCGCGTCGGCGGCGAACGCGTCCATGGTGAAATCTTCCCGCGCCCGACCGCTCTGCCCGTGGCCGGCGAGGTCCAACGCGAGCACGCAGTGGTCGCGCGCGAGATCGGCCATGGCGTCGGCCCAGAAGCTCTGGTTGCCGCACCAGCAGTGCACGAGCACCACACCGGGCCCGCGGCCGCTCACGGTGAAGGCGATGGGGACGCCGTCCGGGCTCGTCGCCACGCCGGTGCGCAGCGCCGCTTTGTCGTCGGTCTGGCAACCGGCCAGCATGGCGAGGCTCGCCAACACGGCGACCAGGGCGATGATCCGGGCGGCGGCTGGCGCGGCAAGCGCCTGGTTCAGTCGTTGGACGCGCGAACAGATGATCGACATGGCAGTCCTCGATTCTGGCATGGGTGGCGTCGGCGCAAGTTCGGTCGTGCGCACGATAACACAACCCCCGCTCGCGCTCTACCTCTGACTCGTGCGGAGCGAGTGCGATCGGCTCCAGCCGGGTTGGGCCGGAATCGATTCCGGCCCAACCCGCGTCGATCACTACCGCAATACTTCGTAGACGATCATTCCGATCACCGCGAGCACGAAGATCGCAATGAGCACAGCTGTCTCATGGCGCGAACGCCCGGTCTTCGGGGTCGGGGGGCGATGGCACACGTTGTCATGCTGATCGGACATGGACGACTCCTCTCGGGTGGCGACCCGTGCAACACTAGCCTGGTCAAGACTGAGCGTTGGGAGCGTCGGGCGGCGCGCGCGGCGTGCGCGGATGTCCATGGCCCGTGACGATGCCGGTGCACGAGTCGGTGCGAGGTCGACCGGAGACCAGCCAGGAATCGCAGCTCTTGCCGGGAGCGTCGGCGACGGCGATCTTAGCCTGCTTCCACTCACCGGCGAGATCGGAGGCTCGCGCGGTGTCGACCAGTCGTTTCGCCAAAACCGAACGGTCGACCGGCACTGGCAAGGGAGCGAGGGGGCACGCCTCGCAGTCGAGCTGCGGGCCGTCAGCGAACGTTTGCGGCAGGGCGGGAGGCGAAACCGCGGCCGACAGAATGCCGAGCAGCAGACAAAGGACGAGAGGCACTGTTCGCATTCTTGATATCTAGCATGGAGATGCGGCGGCGCGCAAATGAAATGTCTTGCGCCCTGCTCAACGGCCTGGAATCACTATAGATTATCCGGGATCGGCGACCGGCCGACGCATCGCGGCGACCAGAGCAAGGGGTTTCGATGGAATTTCACTCGTTGGTCCTGATCGCAGGGCTCCTTGTCCTGTTCAGCGCACTGTCCAGCAAACTATCCGAACGAATCGGCGTGCCCGCGCTGTTGATCTTCCTCGGCATCGGGATGCTGGCTGGTTCAGACGCCTTGGGTTTGGTCTACTTCGACGACGCCCGCCTGGCCAATGCCGTCGGCACGATCGCGTTGGCGTACATCCTGTACTCCGGCGGCTTCGACACGAGATGGTCTGTCGTGCGCCCGGTATTCGGCCGGGGTTTGTTGTTGTCGACCGTCGGCGTCGTGTTGACAACCGGCGTCCTCGGTCTGGCGATCTGGTTCCTGTTCGGCTTCAACCTCATCGGCAGTCTGTTGTTGGCCTCAATCGTGTCGTCGACTGACGCGGCGGCGGTGTTCTCGATCCTGCGCTCGCGCGGCGTCAGCCTGAAGGGAAGGCTGCGCCCGTTGCTGGAACTCGAATCCGGCAGCAACGATCCGATGGCGGTCTTCTTGACGCTCGGATTCCTCGACATCCTGATGAACCCGGAAATGCCTTGGTTCAGTCTGATTCCGCGGTTCGCCATGCAGATGCTGCTCGGCGCCGGGATCGGCCTGGGACTGGGGCGAGGCTCGGCGCTGCTGCTGAACCGCGTCCGCCTGGACTACGACGGGCTCTATCCGGTGCTGTCGTTCAGTCTCGTGCCGATTGTGTTCGGCCTGGCCGCGGTCACCGGCGGCAATGGCTTTCTCGCCGTCTACCTCGCGGGCATCGTGGTAGGCAACAGCGAGATCCGCCACCGGCGGTCGCTGATGCGGTTCCACGACGGCTTGGGCTGGTTGATGCAAATCGGGGTGTTCTTGACGTTGGGCCTGCTGGTGTTCCCGTCCCATCTGCTCGCAGTGGCCAGGATGGGGTTGCTCGTCGCGGCGATCCTCGTCTTCCTGGCGCGGCCGCTGGCGGTCTACTTATGCCTGCTCGGCAGCGAGTTCACCTGGCTCGAACGGACGCTCGTAGGCTGGACGGGACTGCGCGGCGCCGTCCCGGTCGTCCTGGCGACATTTCCGCTGATGGCCGGCTATCCCGAGTCTGAGCAAGCGTTCAATGTCGTGTTTTTCGTGGTCTGCGTGTCGGTGTTGCTGCAGGGCCGTTCGTTGATGCTGGTCGCGCGGTGGCTTCGTGTCGACGAGCCGCTCGACACCAGGCCGCCCTATCCGCTCGAGTTCGATCGGGTGGAGGGACTCCGAGGCGACACTCGCGAATACGAGGTCCTGCCGGATTCGCCGGCGGCCGGCCGGCGAATCATGGACCTGGGGCTGCCGGCGAACGTGTTGGTGTTGCTCGTTCGTCGCGAGCGTGAGTTTCTCGTGCCCAGCGGTCAGACCTCGCTGCTGGGCCGCGATACGCTCCTCGTTCTGGCCGAGCCGGAAGCCCACGCCGCGGCCGCCGCCATGTTCGCGCCGCGCGACTCGATCCCCGCGCCCGCCGTCGGGTCGCCGACGGAGCCCGGTCGTTGACAGACCGCGCGGCTCGCCGCTACGCTCGCGGCGGCGCCGTGTGGGGAAAGCGGCGCGCATCCGAACCGTCGAAAGGAACCGCCATGGCTGATCGAACCCGCCGCCGCGCGTACGCGCTCATCGTTTGTGTCATCGCGATCTGCGGGCTGTTGCTCGGCCTTGGCGGCTGCGCGCGCAAGACGCCCGCCGACCGGGCGGCGGCGCTGCCCACCGACACGCTCTTCTGGCTGCGCATCGACAATCCGCCGGCTCTCGAAACCTCGCTGCAACGGCACGGCGTGTGGGACCTGCTCGTTGCCGAGTTGGACAGGACCGAGGTCCGCGAGACGCTGAGCGAAACCCTGGGGGTGACCGTCTCGGCGGACCCCGCCGTCGACCTGCACACCCTGCTGGCCTCGCTTGCGAGCATCGATGTCTCGCTGCATCCGCCGGTCGCAGACGCGGACGAAGCCGATTACCGGTTCGGCATTCGTGTGACGGCGCACAAGGAAGAGCTGCTCGCCGACCTCGCCGCGGCGGCGGCTCGCCGCGCGACCGCGACCCGGGATTTGGCCGGCGCGACGGTCCACCTGCTAACCTTCGGCGAGGACCAGGACCAGACGCTCTGGGTGTGGTGGGCCGACCGCACGCTGCTCGCGGCCAACGACGGCGATCTGCTCGCGTCGCTCCACAGCCGTCTCGCTCGACCGGCCGATGCGGGGCTCGCCGGCACGACGGCCTACCGCCAGGCGCAGGACGGCAAGGAACACGACCTGCGCCTCTATCTGTCGCCCGATTTTCCCGGCGCCGTGCCGACCATCCTGCGCGGTCCGGCAGCTGCGTCGTTGCCGGCGATGCCGTCGCTGGTCGAGAAATACGGCTCGCAGGCCTTGTACCTCGGTTTGGATTACGGCCTGACCCGGATGGTGATGCGCGCCACGATGGCGCCGGACAGCCCGTTGCTGCCGCTGTTCACCTATGATGACCGCAAGAGCCGTTTGCTCGCCCAGTTGCCGGCGGACACCTACGCGTGCCTTCTGCAACTCGTGCAGGTGGACGCCCGGAAGGCTGAGATATTCAACGAGCTGCTGCAAGATGTCATGGCGGCGGCTCCGCAGCAGGAGCAACTACCCGTCCCGGTGGACGACCCCTTGGCGATGATGGAGACGATGCTCGGCTTCGCGTTGGCGGACGCCGCGTTGTTGACGACCGAGATCGCCGTCGCCGGCACGGCCTCGCTCTCCCTGCTCACGCTCCTGCACACCGAATCGCCGGCCGACGCCGAGCGCCTGTTGGGCATGCTCTTGAGCAGTCCAGCCTTGGCGTTCCTGCCGAACGCGGGCGAACGCGAGGTCGCCGGCGCCGTCTTGCACACGTACAGTCTGCCGATGGACCCCCAGGGCCGACTGCACGGGCTCGCCCGCCGCGACCAGACGGTCATGATGCTGATCGGGGCGGAGTCGGCCGCCGATCTCGATGCCTGCCTTGCCGGCGGCGCCCCCGGCCTGTCGAACGCGCTGCCGCCTGAGGTTCGCAAGC
Organism: Candidatus Krumholzibacteriia bacterium; assembly: GCA_028718575.1. Lineage (GTDB taxonomy): Bacteria > Krumholzibacteriota > Krumholzibacteriia > LZORAL124-64-63 > LZORAL124-64-63 > Glo-17. Next base: position 6,514 of record JAQULN010000119.1, read on the forward strand.
ATCTCGGCGGATCCGGCCATGGCTGGTCGTACGTGGATATCGCCGCCATGGCGCAAGCGCACGGTGGATTGCTGGACGACATCGCATCTGATCTGCCGGCGCCGCTCGCGCAGCGCCTACGCAACCTGGTGCTGAGCGCGCGTGTGACCGCGCCGTCGCCGGGTGTGGCGGAGTGGGTGATGGAACTGGGCGGCCGGTAGGCGGCCGGTGGACGGCCGCTGAAGCACCACCCTCAGCGTGACGCGAGCCGCGTCTGCAGCTCGGCGCGCACGCTGCGCACGATCCACACCGGCGTGTTATCGCGCCAGGGCATGACGTGGTCGTGGCGATAGACACCTGCCGGTTCGACCGTTTCGAACAACTCCGCCAGCGCCTGCGTACTGCCGCCGACTACGATCGCCACCGTGACCGGATCGCGCAGCGGCCCCCACAGGTACCAGGTGTTGTGGGCACAATAGACAAGCCCGAGGGCGCGGCGAACATCAACGCATGTGGGTTCGTCGCCTTGGCGGTCAGACCGGCTCGTTGCCACAGCCTCCGTCTCGGTGTCGATGCGATCGCCTGCCGCTGCCCGCTGGTTGCGCCGCGTGCCGTGAGTCCGGCGGAGTGAGTATCGTGCCCGAGCACCTGTGCCGTATCGCCACATCTACTGTGATGTGTCGCGGTTCCACCACGGGTTTTGGCGCCCGGCGCCGGCGGCACCTATTCCTTTATCTCAAATTACGGCAACATGTTACACGTCCGGCGCGCGCTCAGTCCGGACTGGTACGCCGCCTGCAGTGACACCCGCGAACGCCAGGCAGTCCACGCCGGAACGACCGGCGACAGCAAGAAGCAAGGAGCGACGACCATGATGACCAGCAAGCGCACCAACACCTGCCCGCTCACGATCCTCTCGCTCGCCGCGGCTCTCGCCATCGCCCTGCCGGTGCATGCCGGAGACTGCGAGACGACCACCTGCGCCCGCGACCGCAAGGGCTGGTTTGCCGGTATCAGCGCAGGCTTCGGCGCGAGCCACTACAGCGAGGACCTCGGCAAACGCACGGTGTCCGACGATCCGTTCGGCGGCGCCCTGGGCGGCTTGCGCGTCGGCTACGCCGTCAGCAACACCTTCGCTGTGTCGCTCGAGGGCCACGGTTTCGGCTCGAGCGCCGGCCGCCACGAAGACTGGGGCCTGGGCGCCGGCTTCGTCACGGCGACCTGGTGGCCGCGTGGCGGCGGGTTCTTTGTGCGCACCGGCGTTGGCGCGGGCGGCGGCGAGATCCTGCTGCGCCGGACCGACGAGCTCGTCGAGGTCGACGACAAAATCGCCGCGATGTTCGGCATCGGTTACGAGTGGCAGATCAGCCGGCGCTTCGCCCTGGGCCTGGCCGCCGACGGCTTCGCCATCGATCTCGACGGCGCGGGCGGCGGCGAGGACGAGGCCGCGGGCGCGAGCG
>JAQULN010000120.1 GCA_028718575.1 Candidatus Krumholzibacteriia bacterium
CGGCTATGATGATCGCACCCCTGAACGACTCCGGCCGAACGCCTGCCAGGAGGGTTTTTTGTCTTCTCGCTCTACTTCCCGACGCCCTTCGTTCGCGCCGGGGTCGTTCTTCCAATCGACAGGCCGGGGAAGCTGCTGCGTCACGGCAACGCTCTGGCTGCTCGTGACATCCTGGTCCTCCTGGGCACTCGCGGCCGGCGAGCACTTCGTTCCCGGCAAAGACGATCGACCGGCCGGGCGTCCGCAGGATTACCAACGCCAGGTTTTCCCCTGCGACGATCCGCGCCAGACGCTCCTGCTCGAACCCGGGTTGACGTACATATTCGACGACACCACCAGCGCCGCGAGCACGATCGATGCCTACGCCTGTCAACCGGGTTGGCCCGAAACCGGTCCTGAGCACATCTACGCCCTCAACCCAACCCAAGACATGATCCTGGACGCATACCTGGCCGGGAACGTTCCCGATCACGACCTCGTTCTCTTGGCCGCCTGTCACACCGACAGTTGCCTGGTCCAGGCCAACACCGAGTTGAGCGGCGCGCTGCGCGGCGGCCGCACGTATTACCTCGTGGTTGAAGGCTATCAACAAGCCGCCGGCCCCTACACGCTAACTTTGGAAACCAGGTATCCGGGCCTCTCACCCGCCATCTGCGAACCGGGTGGAGCCATCGCGATCGAACTCGCCGACGCCGGCAGCTATCCCCTGTCGGGCAACCTCTACGCAGCTGAAAACCTGGTATCGGTCTACGACTGCAGTCCGCTGGCTGTCCGCGGCGGTGAGGCCTGGTACGCGTTGCATATGGCGCCGGCCGTTCCGGGCGGCGGAGAGTCGGGATACGGATCCCACGTTCGCGTCAACGTCACCGCGAGCACCAGCATCCAATCGCTGGACCTCGCCCTGTGGCTTTTCGACGGCTGCGGACCGGATGCTGCTTGCCTGGCGTTCGCCGACCAGCGCAATGCAGGCGGGAGCGAAACCCTGACCTGGCAGAACTTGGCGCCCGAACCTGTGACAGTCTATCTCGCCGTTGACTGTCTTCGCGCTCCGAACGAGGAACTGTTTGGAGGTTACGACCTGCTCTTCCTCGCGACGGTCGCCGTCGAGCGCCGATCGCTTACAGACGTGCGGAATCTGTTTCGGTGAGCTTACGCGCCAGCCGCGGATATCTCTGCTGCTTGCCTCCCGCCGGCATTGTCGAGTAGATTCCGCCCTGGCGGCTTGCCGCCGGCAGCACGGAAGCTCCCTGCGGAAGGAACCATGGCATGCCACCGCGCGCCCGCGCCCAAGACACGGCCGAGACCCTGGCCGACAAGCAACGTGAGATTTCGATCAGCGAGTTCTTCACCAAGAACCGCCACTTACTCGGTTTCGACTCGCCGGCCAAGGCACTGCTCACGACGATCAAGGAAGCCGTTGACAACAGCCTCGACGCCTGCGAGGAAGCCGGCCTCGCGCCGCAATTGCTGGTCGAGATCCGGCCCGAGGCCGACACGTTCAAAGGACTGAATCTCGCGAGCCTCCAGGACGACGGAGCCGAAGACGGCGAAGACGGCGCCGCCAAAGCCAACGGTAAGACCGGCGGCAAGTCCAACGGCAGAAACAACGGCAAGAACATCTCTAGACTGGCGCCCGCGCGCGAGGAGCGCTTCCGTGTGATCGTCGAGGACAACGGGCCGGGCATCGTCGCCGCGCAGGTGCCGCGCATCTTCGGCAAATTGCTTTACGGTTCGAAATTCCACTCGCTCAGGCAGAGCCGCGGCCAACAGGGGATCGGCATCTCCGCGGCCGGCATGTACGGCCAACTCACTACCGGGAAACCGGTCATGGTCTACACACGCACGGGACCGACCAAACCGGCGCGCCGCGTGCAACTCGTTCTGGACCTCAAGAAGAACGAGCCGGTCGTGATCAGCGACGACGAGACGGTCTGGGAGAAGGACCGCGGCACCCGCGTCGAAATTACGCTGACCGGCAGCTACAAGCGCGGACAACACTCGGTCGACACGTACCTCGAACAGACCGCGATCGCCAATCCGCACCTGCACTTGACCTATATCAACCCCAAAGGCGAACGGCGCGTCTATCCCAATACCACCGAGGAACTGCCCGTGCTGGCCGCGGAGATCAAGCCACACCCCTATGGCGTGGAGCTGGGTCTGCTGTCGCGCATGCTCAAGGACACCGAGTGCCGCACTCTCAATAGCTTCCTCAAGGATGAATTCTGCCGCGTGGGGCCCAAGACCGCCGAGCAGATCCTGACGACAGCCGATCTGCCGGAACGCCGCAATCCGAAACGCCTGGCGCAGGATGATGCGCGGCGCCTGCTCGACGCCATTGCGCTGACCCGTATCCCCGCGCCGCCGACCGATTGCCTGTCACCGATCGGCGACAGCCTGGTGATGGCCGGTCTGCGCAGCGGCGTCGCAGCCGATTTCTACACGAGCGTGACGCGACCGGCGGCTGTCTATCGCGGGAATCCGTTCCAGGTCGAGGTGGGCCTGGCGTACGGTGGCGGCCAGCCGGCCGACGAACTGGCGCGCGTCATGCGATTCGCCAACCGCGTGCCCTTGCTCTACCAAAACTCGGCTTGCGCCATCACCAAGGCGGTCTTGACCAGCAACTGGCGCAGCTACGGCCTGCAACAGAGTAAGGGCGCGCTGCCCAGCGGTCCGCTCGTCATCCTCGTGCACATCGCTTCGGTCTGGGTCCCGTTCACGAGCGAGAGTAAAGAAGCGGTGGCCCACTACCCGGAGATCATCCGCGAGTTCAAGCTCGCGCTGCAGGAGGTCGGCCGCCAACTGCAGCGTTACCTGCGCCGCCGCCAGCGCGAAAAGGAAGCCAATCAGAAACAGAACTACATCCAGAAATACATTCCCCATATCGGAGACGCGTTGCAGGAGATCCTGTCCCTGGATTCTCCCGCTCGCGAGAACGTGATCACGACCTTGACCGATACGCTCGAACGCAGCCGTAAGTTCTAGCCGCTACCGGGAAGGATCCGCAGATGCCAAAACCCTATCAACAGTTACTGGAGCGCCTGCGACAAATCCAGTGTCTCAACGGAACCATGGCATTACTGAGCTGGGATCAGGAAGTCACGATGCCGCCGGGCGGCGCGCGCGACCGCGCCGCGCATCGCGCGGCGCTCGCCGGCGTGATCCACGAGAAGCTGGTCGACCCTGAGCTCGCCGCGTTGCTCGCGACGCTCGCCGAGGCGGTGGATCTGGACGCAGCGGCCCGCGCCAACGTCCGCTTGACCCAGCAAGCTCACGCGCGTGCGGTCCGCCTGCCCGCTGCTCTGGTGCGCGACCAAGCCCAAACCGCATCCCTCGCTCACGGCGAGTGGGTCCAGGCCCGCGCCGAAGATGACTGGCTTGGCTTCGCGCCGTTTCTCGACCGCCTGGTCGACCTCAAACGCCAAGAGGCGGCTGCGTTGGCAATCGGCGACGAACCCTACGACGCGTTGCTCGACAGCTTCGAGACGGGAGCGCGCACCGCGGATCTTTTGCCCCTCTTTGCGCACCTGCGTGTCTCGCTCACTGAACTTCTCGGCCGCTGTCCGGTTCGCGGCCGCGTGCCGGCGCCGCGGCCGGCCGGCATATTCCCGAACGACCGCCAGCATGAGCTCTGCCGCCGGGTCCTGACCGCGATCGGCTACGATTTCGCCCGCGGTCGCCTCGACATCTCCGCGCATCCGTTCACCGAGACCATGGGTCTTGGCGATGTCCGCGTGACCACACGCTATCAATCCGACAACCCGCTGAGCGGGCTCTATGCGGTCTTGCACGAAGGCGGCCATGCGCTCTATGAACAGGGCCTGCCTGCCGACCTGCGCGACCTGCCGGCCGGCCAACCGGCGAGTCTGGGCATCCACGAATCGCAGTCTCAGCTGTGGGAGAACTTCGTCGGTCGCAGCCGCGCTTTCTGCGAATGGCTGGCGCCGCTCTTGCGAGAGCTTTTCCCCGCAGCGTACGAGGGATTTGCAGCGGCCGATTTCTACCGGGCGGTCAATGAGCGCACGCACACCCCGATCCGAATCGAAGCGGACGAAGTCGCCTATAACCTGCATATCATCCTGCGCTTCGAAATCGAGCGTGCTCTCATCGGCGGTGACTTGCAGGCCGCTGATGTGCCGGTGCTCTGGCGGGAGAAGGCCCGCGCCTACCTCGGCCTGGACGTCCGCGACGACCGCACGGGAGCCTTGCAGGACATCCATTGGTGCACCGGCGGTTTCGGGTATTTTCCGACCTACGCCTTGGGCAACCTCTACGCCGCCATGTTCTGGGAAACCGCCCAACGCGACCTTGTCGATCTCGACGACCAGCTCGCGGCAGGACAAACCGACGCCCTCCGGCAATGGTTGCGGGAACGGATTCACGAGCGCGGAGCCGTCCTGACGGCCGGCGAACTCTGTCGCGAGGTCACCGGCCGCGAATTGGACGCCGCGCCGTTCGTCGCTTATCTGCAGCAGAAATACGGCGAACTCGTGCGGATCTGACCGGCCAGCCGCGCTGGCGGCCGCCGCGCAAAAGGACGAAACCTTGGCCAAGCGCAAAACGACATCCGCAACCGGCAAACAGGCCGCACGGCGTACCGGCGAGACTCGCCAGGCCGAACTGCATTTCGGCGCGCCCGGCGGCGAACCATCGCCCCGGGCTGCCGCCGCCGACGCGACGAACCGCGCTGCGGGGCTGTCGTTTCGACCGGTGGCGCGCAAGATCCGCGCCGAAGCGAGCCTGATCCACCAGAGCATCCTCGCCGGCAAGAAACCCAGCCTGAAATTCCCGTTGCGTTCGCTCGCCAACGTGAGCTACGACCCGCGGACGGGTTACTTCAAGCTCAAGGGCAAGAACAAGGAGCGCGCGCTGACCGTCGGCACCGTCAAGACGTTCGCGCAGACGCTCAAGATGATGGCCCTGGCCAAAGAACTCGTCGAAACCAACGACATCGCCACCAAGCGCGAGGCCTACTATGTATCGAAGAATTGGGCCGAGGCGCGCTTCAAGGAACAGCCGGAGTCCGACACCGTGATGGAGGACGTCGAGGCGTTCTTCGGCGTCAATCGGGAACAACTGGGTTTTGTGCCCGAGGAAAAGGGCGGCGACGTGGCGGGTCGCCTGGTCGTGATCGACAAGGACGCCGAGACGGGCGAGCCGCTGCACATCGACTGCACTCGCTTCGGCAGCGGCGCCTACTCGGTGCCCACCTCGGTCGAAGACCTGCAGTTCGAAACGGACGCCGAGTTCATCCTGTGCATCGAAACCGCGGGCATGTTCCAGCGCCTGGTCAAGCACAACTATTGGAAGCAGGCCAACTGTATCCTGGTCTCGATGGGCGGCGTGCCGACCCGCGCCTGCCGCCGCTTCGTGCGCCGGTTGGCCGATCTGAAAGGCCTGCCCGTCTATGTCTTCGTCGACGGCGATCCCTATGGCTACAGCAACATCTACCGCACGCTGAAGGTCGGTTCGGGCAACGCCGCCCACTTGAACGAGTACTTCTGCGTTCCCCAGGCTCATTTGCTGGGCATCACGCCGCAGGACATTGTCGACTACGAGCTGCCGACTCACCCCTTGAAAGAAGTCGACATCAAACGCGCCCGCGACGCGCTGAAGAATGACCCGTTCATCCTGCATTACAACGCCTGGCAGCAAGCGTTGGAGACAATGATCCGCATGGGGGTGCGCGCCGAACAGCAGGCGCTCGCCAAGCACGGGCTCAACTACGTGATCGACACGTATTTACCCCGCAAACTGGCCGCCGTGGAACGGTTTTTGCCCTGATCTCCCGACAGGCCGGCGGTCCGGATGACGCATGAATCGCGCGGCCCGCAAGAACAAACCGATGCCAGAGCCGGAAGTTCACCCATGAGCGACCTGGTGCAGGATCTGCAACGCGCCTATTGGACTCGCAATCAGCTCCACGCGCTCATTGTGGAACTGACCGCGCGCTGTCCTTGCCGTTGCCGGCACTGCTATATCGTCCACGAAGCGCTGCCCGACGAACTGACGACTGGCGACGTTTGCCATATCCTCGATCAGGCGAGGAACGAAGGCGTCTTCCATCTGCTGCTGACCGGCGGCGAGCCTTTGGCGCGGCGTGATCTACCGGCCATCCTGGCCCACGCGCGCCGGCACCGCTTCTTTGTGACGGTGCTGACCAGCGGCCTGACACTCGACGACAACGCCGCGGACGAATTGGCACGTCACAAAGTCTTCGCGGTGGAACTATCGCTCCTGGGCGCGACGTCGGCGGTCAATGACGACATGATGCAGGTCGACGGTGCGCTGGAGCGAATCAAAGAAGCCGTGCGGCGAGTGCGCCGGCGCGGTTTACGCGTCACCCTGAAAGCCACGATGCTGCGTGCTAACGCTGGGGAATTGGCGGCGATGGCCGCCCTCGCGCGCGAATTGGATTGCGGGTTCTCAGCGTCGCCGGTCGTCGTGCCCCGCCGCAGCGGCGACCGCGAGCCCCAGCGGCTGGCCCTGGACGAAGACGATCTGGCCGCCCTGGACCCTGCGCTGCTTGGCGCGGGTCTGATTCCCGGCGAGGAGGTCCGCGGCGGAGCCCTGCTAGTATGCAAGGCCGGGCGATCAGTCGCCGGCGTTTCCCCGCAAGGAGAGGTCTACCCGTGCATCATGTGGCCGCGGTCGGTGGGTAACCTGCGCGAGCGCAGCCTGCGGGACATCTGGCACGACCATCCGGACCCGTACCTGCAAGAACTCCGCGCACTCACCGCCGACGACATGCCGGCCTGCGCCGGCTGCGACCTGCGCGCCTGGTGCCGGCGTTGTCCAGGACTGGTCTGGCAGGAAACAGGAGATCCGCGCGGCGCGGCGCCTAGCCTCTGCGCCGGCGCCCGCGGACACAGGCGGGCCGGCCAGAGCCGATAGGCCCGATGTCGAACCGTTGGCGGAGTAAAAAACCCGCGGCGGCCGCCGCCAGGGCCGCCGCCGCACCATCAGATACGAGCGAAAACTGTCGCGGGCGACTAGCAGCCGCCGCCGCCGCAGCAGATTCCGAATAGCGGGAAGAACCAACCGATGGGGCCGTTCTGGCCGCCGCCGCCGCCGCTGCCGCCGCCACCGTTGTTGTCGTTCCCGTAGTCTCCGAAAACACCCATGGTCAATGTTTCGGCGCGCATCTCGGGTCTGTTGTACGCTTTACGCATGGTATAAACCATCCTCCCTCCAATTGCCCGCAAGCACTTGGTTGTTCGTCTACGATGTTACTAAATACCACAACAAGCATAAACGACCGACATCAGTATTGTCAATCAAGTATTTCGTATTGTACGTATTTTTTTAATTTCTCCGTTGACCGACTCCGACGTCTTCCGTTTGTCGGCAACCGATCGGGATCTTTCCGCTAGGTCGAGCGTGGCGTTGACTCCATTTGAGATTCCTGTCTATCGAAATACCATGTTTAATACACGACATACATGTCCAAGATCTCCATAATACCGATCTGATCTCCAACCCGGCCAGGAATGTCGCGTTCCAAGCGCTGCGGAAAACTCTATTTACGGAATGACTCGAGGATCGGTCCCAGGTCTTCGAGGTCTTCGGCGACCGTCACGCCAGAGGCTTTCATTTCGTCTCGGCTATTGAACGCGGCGCGACCGCCCGCCACGAGCGGCAAGAACGGTCCTACGAGCTGGCGCAGGCGACGGATCTCTTCGGTCAAGCGCGGATCATGTAGCGGATAGACCACGCTCAAAAGGACGGCCTGAACGCGGCTCGCTGCGGCCGCGGCCGCGATCTCTTCCGCAGGCAAATCGCATCCCAGGTAGACGACGCGCCAGCCGAGATCGGCGACGATCCCGGCGACCAGCAACGCGCCAAGCTCATGGTGCTGGCCGGCCGGCGTCGCGACCACGATCGCGGCCCCTTCAGCGCCGGGTTCCGCGCGCCGCCACATCGCCCACAAGAACGAC
>JAQULN010000121.1 GCA_028718575.1 Candidatus Krumholzibacteriia bacterium
CTTGCTGGCCTTCGGCCTGGCCTTCCCGCGCGCGATGATCTTCGTGTTCATGATCATTCCCATGCCCGCGTTTCTGGTGGTGATCCTCTTCGCCCTGCTGTCGATCATGAGCATCGGCGGCGCCAACGTGGCGCACCTGGCCCACCTCGGCGGGATGGTCGCCGGTTTTATCTTCCTGTGGATCTTCACCGGCGGGCGGTTGTCGGCGGTGCCGCAATTGCCCCACAAGGGCCGCGCCCGCGGCGCCTACCGCTCGCTGAACGTCGATCCGCAGCGGCGCGACGCCTATAGCGGGGGACGCAAACCCGGCGTGCTGGACCAGATCAACCAGCAATTCGTGCGTTGGCGTACGCGCCTGCGCCTGAAACTGTTGAACGGGCAGGCGAACACGCGGCGCGGCGGCGGCACGGATCGTTCGGGCGGGGGCAACGGCGGCGGCGCCAAGCGCCAAGATCTACAGCGGGTCGACGAGATCCTCGAGAAGATCTCCCGCGAGGGGCTCAAGAGCCTGACTCCCGAGGAACAGGACATCCTGCGGCGGGCCAGCAAACGCCATTAGCCCGGACGCCGCAAGCATCATCCTGCCTGACGGTCGACGCCGGAAAACTCAGCGGCCGCGCCGCCCGCGCGCCTTCCTCTCGAATTCGGCGATCAGATCCTTCTCGGTCTCCAGCGAGATGACGCGGAATTCCTCGACATGCAAGCTCGCGTCGTCCATCACGTTGATTTCCAGGTCGAAGATCCGGCACAGCTCGCGGAAGTGCTCCGACCGCTCCTCCAGCAGAAACAGGGCCAGCAGCGGGTTGGCCTGGATCTGCAGACGGCGTTCCTTGGTGACGATGGCGATACGGTGGACCAGCCGCTCGATGCTGTTGCTCTGGGTCTCCAGCGACATCACCTTGCCGGTGCCCGTGCAGTAGGGGCACGGATCGCTGAGCTGGCTGAGCAGGGACGGCCGTACGCGCTGGCGGCTCATCTCGATCAGGCCGAGGCCGGAGATCTGGAAAACCTTGGTGCGAGCGCGGTCGCGTTTGAGATTGTTGCGCAGTTCCAGCAGTACCCGGCGCTTGTTCGCCTCGTTCTCCATATCGATGAAGTCGATGACGATGATGCCGCCGACGTCCCGCAGGCGCAATTGCCGCGCGACCTCCGCCGCGGCCAGCAGATTGGTCTGTAGGATCGTCTCTTCTTGGCTGGACTTGCCGGTGAAGCGGCCCGTGTTGACGTCGATCGAAATCAAGGCTTCGGTCGGTTCGATGATCAGATAGCCGCCCTTCTTCAACCAGACCCGCTTCTCCAGGCTCTTCTTCAGTTCAGCCTCGACGTCGTAGTGGTCGAAGATCGGCAGGTCGCCCGAGTACAGACGGATGCGCTTCTCCAGTTCCGGCGCGAACGTGCGGGCGTACTCGACGAGTTTGCGCTGGTCGTCTTTATCATCGAGGATGAGTTCCTCGACATCCTCCTTGAAAATGTCGCGTACGAGGCTGACGACCAGTCCCACATCCTCGTGGATCAAGGCGGGGGCGACCGCCGTCTGCGCCGTCTCGCGGATCTGGCGGGTCAGGTTGTCGAGGTAACGCACGTCCTTGCGGATCGCATCTTCGGTAGTACCCTCGGCCGCCGTGCGAATGATGAACGCGCCATTGTCGGGCCGGTGCTGTTGGAGAAATTGTTTCAGGCGTACCCGCTCACGGCGATCGGCGATCTTGCGCGAGACGCCGATGTGCCGGCCTTTGGGCATCATCACCAGATAGCGGCCGGGCAGCGAGATGTCGGCCGTCAGGCGAGGGCCTTTGGTGCTGATGGGCTCCTTGGTCACCTGCACGACGATATCATCGCCGACCTTCAGTAAATCGGCGATGTCGGGGACGGGATTGCCGCGGCCGCGGCGATGGTCCTCGCCATGGTCTTGCTCGTCATCCTCGTCGTCGTCCTCGCCGGTGCCGCCGTGCACGACGTCGCTGGCATGCAAGAATCCGGCTTTCTCCAGCCCGATTTCTACGAACGCCGCCTGCAAGCCGGGTTTGACCGAGGTGACTTTGCCTTTGTAGAGATTGCCCACGATCCGGCGGGCGTCAGCCCGTTCGACGATCAACTCGACCACCTCTCCATTCTCGAGGATCGCCACGCGGATCGCGTGCGGGGTCGAATTGATGATGATGTCTTTGCGCATAGGATCCGTTTCCTAATCCGGATGACAACGTTAGTCGTTCAAGTGCGCGCGCAGCCAAATGCGTTCGCGCTGAATCATGATTGTCTCGAAGGGCGACACCCATGTCCCGCGAATGTCGCGGCCGTAGAGACCAGTCCGGGTCACGGCGCACCAGCGCGGTTCGGGTAGCGCCGCGGCAAAAATCGCGGCCAGCAGGTCGTGCACCGGCATTCCGGCGCCGTCGGTGTCGCGCTGCAACCGCATCTGCAGCGCCGGCGGCGCGTTCGCGTCCGGACTCGGCAGCCACGCGATGTCGTCGTCGAACACCAGGCGCCGCACATCCACTTCGACCGGCGGCCGGTCCGGCCGGCAGCGTTTGTACGGCCAGGTCTCCGCGGCCAGAAACTCGGCGACGGCGGCGCGAGCCGCCGCCGGCGCGGGACCGCCGTCCGCCGCAGCCGGTAAAACAACCCGGTAGTCGAAACGCTCGACCTCAGCGTCGATGCTCGGCGGCGTCGTCGATCCGACCACGATGCCGCGTCCAAGCGTCAGTCCCGCCGGTAAGGCGGCGGCCAGACGCTCGAACCAGTCCGGCTGCACCCACTGGAACGCCAGGTCCATGATCTCACACTCGCCGGCCACGCCGACCGCCAGCGGCGGACCATACTTGGCCAACGGGTGTGGATGATACCCCTTGCTGTAAGCGATCGGCAAGCCGGAACGCCGCAGGGCCAGATGCAATTGGCGCTGAAAATCCAGGTGCCCAAGGAAGACAGCGGCACCGTGCTTGGCGAACTCCAACCGGCACCAGATCTTGGCCGAGGCGCGCTCGCGCCAGAATCGCCAGCGCGGGTGCTCCGGTGCCGCCGGCGGCACCTCCACTGCCGCTGCCCCTGGCTCTGCCGCTGCCGCCGGTCCGCGATCGCTGGCCGCGGGCAGCGCGAGGTCGGCCACCACATGACCCAGAGATCCGCCGCACGCCGCGCACACGGTACAGGTGCGCTCCCGCTTGCAGTCCGGCGTTGTGACGCCTGCGCGGGCTCTGTCCCACTCTGCCTGCAGGAATGACCGCGTGACCGGAGCCTGGATCACGTCCCATGGCAGCGGCGCTGCCGGATCTCGGGGTGCCACCACCTCTTCGCCGTCGATACCGCAGGCCTTGAACGCGCGGACCCAACGGTCCCAATCGAAGCACTCCTCCCAGCCGTCGAAGCGCGCGCCGTCGCGCCAAGCCGCCTCGAGCACAGCCGCCAGCGACGCATCACCGAGCCCCAGCACCGCCTCGAGGAAGCTCACTTCGGGCTGGCGCAGGCTCACCTTGGCTTTCAGCGGCCGCAGATCGTCGGCCAGATACCGATTGCGCCGGTCGATCTCCGCCCGCGGGATCTGCCCCGCCCACTGGAACGGCGTGTGAGGTTTGGGCGCAAACGGCGAGATCGAGATCGTGACCTGGCCGCCCCCGCGCGGCAACAGCGCGACGACGCGCCGGCAGAGCGCAACGATCCCGTCGAGATCGGCGTCGGTCTCGGTTGGCAGGCCGATCATGAAATATAGCTTGATCCGTGCAACCCCGGCGGCGATGGCCTGCGCGACGGCCTGCAGGATCTGCGGCTCGGTCAGCTGCTTGTTGATCACGTCGCGCAGGCGCTGGGTGCCGGCCTCCGGCGCGAAGGTCGCGCTGGCCGGTCGCTCGCGCCCGACCAGCGCCTGCACTTCGGCGTCCAGACCATCCATGCGCAGGCTGGGCAGCACGAGATTCGTATGCCGGTCCGCGAACTCGGCCTGGAGGCTGCGCACCGCCGGACCGAGACCCGAGTAGTCGCTGGTGGACAACGACAGGAAACCAACCTCGCCATAGCCGGTACGGCGGCTCGCCTCACGCCCGTGGTCGACCACGGACGCGACATCCCGCTCGCGCACTGGGCGCTGGATCATCCCCGCCTGGCAAAACCGGCAACCGCGCGCGCAACCGCGCATGACTTCGATCGCGAGGCGATCGTGTACCGGTTCGGTCACCGGGATCAGTTCACGCGGTGGAGGGACCGCATTCAAATCGGCCAGGATCCGCGCCCGTACCGGCGCCGGCGCTGCGGGCCACCAGACGCCCGGCAGCGTCCGCACGCGCGCCAGGATCTGGTCACGCGACAACTGAGCCTGGCGTCCGGCGGCCACGGCGGCGACCACCTCGCCGAGCACCTCCTCCCCGTCGCCGGGCAGCACGAGGTCACAGAACGGGGCGACCACGGTCGGATTCATCGCGCACGAACCGCCGGCAACGAGCAGGGGATCGCCTTCGCGCCGCTGGTCGGCGCGTAAGGCGAGGCCGGCGAGGTCGAGCATGGTCAGCATATTCGTGAAGGTCAGCTCGTAACCGAGCGAAAAGCCGATGATGTCGAATTGCCGCGCCGGCCGCCGGGTCTGCAAGCCGAAGAGCGGCAAGCGCTCGCGCCGCATCAGCGCCTCGAGGTCCGGCCAGGGCGCGAATGCCAGATCGCAGTACGCGTCGGCGCGCCCATTGACGAGCGTGTACAAGACTCGTAAACCCGTGTGCGACATACCGACTTCGTAGGCATCGGGAAAGCAGAGCAGTACGTTGCAGCCGCCGGCGCGCCAATCTTGCGGCCCGGCGGCCCCCGTCTCGCCGCCGATGTAACGCGCCGGCCGGTTCACCAAAGGCAGCAACCGCCCGGCCAGCACGCGGTCCAGCCGGGCGGGATCGTCGAAGCGTGAATCCGGTTGCCAGGCGTCGCTGCGGTCCGAGTTCATGCGCTGGTTCCACTGTCGGGACGAACCGGTCCCGCGGCGTCCGGTTCGCCGGCCGGCGTCTGATCGGCGTCGTGCGGCGAAGGGACCGGTCGCGCGGCTGGCAGGCCGGTCCGCGGTCTGAGGATCAATTCCTGCCCGGCGGCATGCCGGTCGAAGGCCTCCTTGTCGACCTCGCTGTCGAAAGGCACGGGGTAGTCGCCGGTGAAGCAAGCGTTGCAGTACTGCTCACCCTCCCCGGTCGCTTCGAGTAGACCGGCCAGGCTGAGATAACGCAAGCTGTCGACCCGTAGGTAGGCGGCTATCTCCTCGACGCTGTGGCTGCTGGCGATCAGTTCCTTGCGCACGGGCGTGTCGATGCCGTAGAAGCAGGGGTTGGTGACCGGCGGCGAAGCGATGCGCAAATGCACCTCGCTGGCGCCCGCGCCCCGGATCAGCTTGACCAGCTTGCGCATGGTCGTGCCGCGCACGATCGAATCGTCGACCACCACGACGCGCTTGCCGGCGATGATCTCGCTGACCGGATTGAACTTGATGCGTACGGACATGTCCCGTACTTGCTGCGCCGGCGAGATGAACGTGCGGCCGACGTAGTGATTGCGGATCAGCGCCAGCTCGAATGGGAGGCCGGTGGCGCGCGCGTAGCCCAGGGCCGCCGTGTTGCTGCTGTCCGGAACCGCCATCACCAGGTCGGCGTTGGCGGGCGCTTCGCGGCCGAGGATTTCGCCGCTGCGGCGCCGGGCTGTTTCGACGCTCATGCCGAAGATGCGGCTGTCCGGACGCGAGAAGTAGACGTGCTCGAAAACGCAGCGGCGCTGCGGCCCGGCCGCGGCGAGCCGACGGCTGGTCAACTCGCCCTGGCCCAGGACGGCGAGTTCGCCGGGTTCGATGTCCCGCAGGTAGCGGGCGCCGATGATATCGAAGGCGCAGCTTTCGCTCGCGACCACGTAGCTGTCCTGGAACCGCCCCAGGCAGAGCGGCCGAAAGCCGAGGGGATCGCGCGCGGCGATCACCTTGTCGCCGGCCAGCACCACCAGACTGTACGCGCCGCGCAACTGCGGCAGCACCGACTGCAGCGCTTCGACCAGCGTGGGCGAGCGATCCCGGGCCAACAAGTGCAGGATGACTTCGCTGTCGCTCGTGGTCGAGAAGATCGAGCCGGACTGCTCCATGTCGCGTCGCAGTTGCGGCGCGTTGACCAGGTTGCCGTTGTGCGCCAAACTCATCGCACCGCGGTGACTCGCGACTTGGATCGGCTGGGCATTGATCAAGCTGCTGCTGCCGCTGGTGCTGTAGCGCACGTGGCCGATGGCGAAGGCGCCCGGCATGCCCTTGAGCCGGGTCTCATCGAAGACGTCGGCCACCAGGCCCATCCGCTTGTGGGTGGTGAGCAAGCGTCCGTCCGAAACCGTGATGCCGGCCGATTCCTGACCGCGGTGCTGGAGCGCATGCAGCGCCAAACTGGCCAGTTCCGCCGCGCCGGGCACGCCGGCAACGCCGACCACGCCGCACTCCTCGCGCCAGTGCCGGTGGCCGCTCATCGAAGCTCCTTCCGGTTGGCGGTGCTCGTGCCGTCCGACTCCGGACCGCCGCGCACCGCAAGCAACCAACCCTCTTGATGCGGATTGAGCAAGAGCCCCTGCTCGCCGCTGCGCACGACCGCCAGGCTCTCGGCCAGCCGGCGTGGATCTTGACCGTCGGCGATCAGGATCAGACGCCAGAGAACCCCCGACAGCACCGGCCCGGATTCGCCCAGCGGCAGACTGACCACGTCAGCAGCCACACATCCCGGCGGAACCGGTCCGCCCAGCAACCGATCGGCCAGATCGGCGGGCACCGGGACGAAGTCGCTGCCGACCGGCTGTCCCGGCCAGGCGGCGGCCAGCTCGCCGCCGCGCAGCGAGGCGGCGTCTCGCCAGTCGCCCGCCGGCGGCTCGAGCTCGAAATGTCCGTAGTGGTGCTTGTTGGGGTTGTAGTAGCGGCCGCGGCCGAGCAGCTCGGCCGCGAGCTCCCGGCCGTCTGCGTTGGTAAATGTATGCAGCTCGCAACGGTACAGCGCGCGCAGCGCCTTGCCTGTAGCCAGTCGGCGCTGCATGACCCGCACCGCCGTCGCGGCATGCAGGTCGACACCTTTGTGGCTCGTCAGCAGGGTCGTCTGGATCATCGAGCCAGCCTCCAACTCTCGCTCAGCATAATTCCACAAGCCGGCGCAGCAGCCACCAGCCGGGGCCGGCCGCTTCCAGGCGATCCGGGTCGTGCGCAGCCACGCGGCGCAACGCGCCCCACGCGTGCGGCAGGTCTTCCGGCACCATCCGCAACAGGAGCGCGCGCTCCGGATGCGGCATCAACGCAAGGACGTTCCCGCCGGTATTGGTCAGGCCGGCGGCGGCCAGCAGCGATCCGTTCGGATTGCCGGCAAACGCCGAGTCGGAACCGCCAACAGGACGACTGGCGGGATTGCCGGCCGCCCCGCCTAGCGCCGTGTAGCGCAGAGCCAGCAGGCCGCCGGCGGTCAGACGGTCGAAGAACGCGGGGTCCTCGTGCGTGAAGCGGCCCTCGGCGTGCGCGATCGGCAACGGGAACGGTCCGTCGCATCCAGCGAGAAACGCGCAGCGATTGCCAGGCACGGCCTCTACTGCGACCCAGCGCGCATAATAGCCACGGCGGCCGGGGATACGATTGGCGGCCAACGCCACTTCGACTGCGCCCGGCTCCAGGCCAGGCACCATGCCGCTCTCGACCAGCACCTGGCAGCCGTTGCAAATACCGAGAATCGGCTTGCCCGCCGCAGCGGCCGTGCGCAGCACCTCCAACAGGGGATCCTTCGCCGCAATGGCGCCGGCGCGCACGCGGTCCTGGTAGCTGAAGCCGCCGGGAATCAAGTAACCGTCGAACGCGGCCAACTCGGCCGCCGAACGGGTCCAGCGGAAGACCTCGGCGCGGCCCCCTACTTGCTCGATCGCGCGCGCCGACTCGTCCTCGCAGTTGACGCCCGGCAGTTGCAGCACCGCCAA
>JAQULN010000122.1 GCA_028718575.1 Candidatus Krumholzibacteriia bacterium
CGTTCCGGATCAGCAACCGGACGATGGAGCTCGATCTATCGGGCGATGTCTCGCTCGTGCGCGATGCCGACGGCATGACGCTCAGCGGAACGGGGGACATCGACACGGGTCGTTTGCCGGTATTTCACAACACGTTCAAGGTCACGCGGGGCGGCCTTGATTTCAGTCGCGAGGTCGGTGTCGTGCCGATCGTGGATATCGACGCCGAGACACGGGTGCGCCTATCCAGTCCGGTCGGCGGTTACAGCGTGGTCGAACGACTCACAGTCCATGCGGCGGGACCCGCCGACGCCATGACGATCACCTACAGCAGCGAAAGCGGCTATCCGCGCGAGGCGATCGAACGCATGTTGCTGGGAATGGCGCCGTACCCCGACGAGCAGGGCGATCAGTCCGCCTTGACCAGCGCCTCGATCGGCGCCGGACTGAACCTGCTCGAACGGGAGATTGCGCGCGGGATCGGCATCTTCGACACATTCGAGATCGATCAGATCCAGCGCCAGCAAGAGGGCGCCACCGGGCTGGATCCTTTGATCGGCGTGGGCAAATACGTCGGTCGCGATCTGTACATCAAGTACGCGCAGGGCTTGAACCAGAACCACTACGACCTGCTGCTCGAGTACCAGATCACGAACCATCTCCTCTTGCAAACCGAGATCCGCCGCCGGATCGACGAGTACCAGGGCGATGCGACCTACAATCTCGACTTCAAGTACCGTGTTGAGTACTAAACTGCACCGCTTGCTGCCGGTGGCGTTGGCGCTGCCCTTGCTGTTGCTGAGCGGGACGCCGGCGGCAGCTCAGTACTTCGGCAAAAACAAGGTGCAGGTCCGTCCCCTCGCCTGGCAGGTTCTGAGCACGCCCCATTTCGATCTGCACTTCCACGATGGCGCGGAGGAACTGGCGGTCCGCGCGGCGATCATCGCCGAGCGCGCGTACAAGGAGTATGCCAATCGTCTGGATCGCGACCTGCCGCTGCGCACGCCGTTCGTTCTCTACTCTAGCCATGCCGATTTCGCGCAGACCAACATCGCTCCTTTTCTGATCGGCGAGGGCACCGGCGGGTTTTCGGAACCGTTCCGCAACCGCATGGTGTTGCCTTACGACGGCTCGCATGCCGATCTCGTGCACGTGATCCGCCATGAACTGGTGCATGTTTTCATGTTCGACATGGCATTCGGCGCCCGCAGCGCCGATCTGGGCCGCAACTCGTTCTTCAACATTCCGCTCTGGTTCGCCGAGGGCGTGGCCGAGTGGCTGAGTTCGGGCTGGGATGCCGGCGCGGACATGGTGATCCGCGACGCCACGATCAACGACTATCTAGCGCCGTTGGAATACGCCGGCGGCTACATGGTCTACAAGCAGGGGCAGGCCGCCATGCGCCTGCTGTCGGAACGCTACGGTCCGCAGAAGCTCAACGAGTTCTGGCAGTCGGTCGGCCGCCTGCGCAGCGTCGAACGAGCGCTGCTGGCGACCTACGGGCTTACCGTGGAGCAGTTCAATCGCCAGTATGCGCGCTGGTTGCGCCAGCAATACTGGCCCGGCTACGCCGATCTCGAGCAGGTGGATCAGATCAGCCGCCCCCTGACGTCGCGCGTCGAATCCCGCGCGCACTTCTACGGCCGGCCGGCGTTGAATCCGGACGGCGATCTCCTGGCTTGTTTCACCAATCGCGACGGCCTGATCGATCTCTACCTGCTGTCGGCGGTCGACGGCGCGGCGATTCGCCGGCTCGGCCGCAGCATGCGGGCCAGCCGCTTCGAGAGTTTCCACAGTTTTCGCTCGGGTTTGAGCTGGTCGCCCGATGGGAAAGAAATCATGCTGGTGGCGCGCAGCGGCAATCGTGAGACGTTGCACACGATTGCGGTAGCCGACGGGCGCGTGACCCGCAGTTGGGATCTCGAGTTGGATGTGGCGGCCGACCCAGCGTGGTCGCCGGACGGACGCCTGGTCGCCCTGGTCGGCACCAGCCACGGGCGCACCGATCTCTATCTGTTGGAGATGGTGCCGGGGGCGCTCGCACCGCTGGCCGCTGCCGGTCACGGTCCGCTGCGCGCGCTGCCCGACGGCGGGCGCCTGCTGCGCTTGACCAACGATGCCGGTGACGAACAGGCGCCGAACTGGTCGCCCGCCGGCGATCGGCTGGTTTTCGGCTTCAATCCGCGGGCCGAGATCGAATACGAGTTGGAACTGCTGCCGGATGGCCGCAAGCGGCTTCTCGAGGCGGCTGCCGGCGGCGAAGCGCTCCTGGATACGACGCGCACGGCGCCGGCGCCCGCCCTGGAGATCCTGACCCTGGCGGGCGACCGCTACCGGCTTTACGAGTCGGCGGACCGCCGCCGGGATGCGGTCTGGGTCGATGGCTCCACGCTGGTCGTGATCGATGGCCGCGACGGCATTGACAACCTGGCGCTGGTGCACCTGGATTCCTGCGGCACGCGCGTGATCACGGACCGGCGCCTCACGAACGTGTTGGGCGGCATTCAGCACGCGAGCTACGCGGCCCGCAGCGATCGCCTGGTTTTCAGCGCGTTTCACGCCGCCGGCTACGATCTCTACGCGGCCGACCAGTTCCGCAGCGACTGGTCGCGGCGGCAGCGCGGCGGGACTCCGCCGCAGCCAGTGGCGAGCGCGCCGCCGCCGCTGATCGCGCGGACCAGCCCGCGCGACACCTTGCGTTTCGATCCGGACCGGATCGGTCTGATCTCTGACTACCGGCCGCGTTTTCGTCTCGACGCTTCGCGCGCGGGCGCCGGCGGCGACGTCTACTGGACCACGGCCGGGGGCTTGGGCTTTCTGAACCTGATCACCTTGACGGACGACCTTGGCGATCGCCGCCTCGATTTCCTGGTCAACTTCTACGGCGCGGTCGACAACAGCGATCTGGCGGCTTCGTATACCTATTTGCGGCGTCGCTGGAACCTGACCGGCGGCGCCTTCCTGTTCAACAACTATTACAGTTCGGCAATCACCACGATCGGCGAGTTGCTCACCGAGGATACGCTGTTCCGGGAGCGGAACTACGGATTCTACGGCCGTCTCAGCTATCCGTTTTCGATTTTCCGCCGCCTGGATCTCGATCTGCAGATTCTCAATAGCGACCGCACCGTGTACGGCGTCGACGACTTCGGTTTCCTCGTGCCCGTCGAGGCGCGCCGCAGCCGCCTGCTGCAGCCGTCGCTGAACTTCGTGCACGACAACGCGCTCTATGGATTGCACGGTCCTCTGGCCGGCAGCCGGTGGGCGTTCAGCTACGCGCGGGGTCTGCCGCTCTCGACCTCCAGCCTCGATCGCTGGACGTTCGTCGCCGATGTGCGCAAGTACTGGCTGCCGGTGCAGCGCCAGAGCCTGGCTTGCCGCCTGACGTATGCGCATTCGGGCGGCGACGATCCGCGCAGCTTCATCATCGGCGGGCCGTGGACCCTGCGCGGCTTTCGGTATTACGATTTCCAGACCCAAGCGAATCTGGCAGGGCACAAGTTGGCTCTGTTGAGCTTGGAATACCGGGTGCCGTTTGTCGACTACTTGATCTTCGGCTGGCCGGGACGCTGGGGCCTGAGCGGGATCGGCGGCGTGATATTCGTCGATGCCGGTTGCGCCTGGTCCGACCGGGTGCGTTTCTTTCGCGACGGCCGCCTGGACGCTCTGCGGAGCAACTTTGGACTGGGTCTACGGGCTAATATATTCGTCCTGCCCGTCAAACTCGACTGGGCCTGGCCCACGGATCTGCGGCACGTCCAGCGCAGCCGCTTCCAGTTCTCCATCGGTCCGGATTTCTGATCGGAACCCAACGGGTACGGGGTAGCCACCAAAGGTCTGCCGTGAGCGAACTGCTGTCAGATCTGAACTCCGCCCAGCGCGCCGCCGTCACAGCGGCCGACGGCCCTGTCCTGGTGATTGCCGGCGCCGGCAGCGGCAAAACCCGCGTGCTGACCACGCGGATCGCCTATCTGCTGGAGCAAGGTCTGTCGCCGAGTCAGATCCTGGCTTTCACCTTTACGAACAAGGCCGCCCGACAGATGCAGGCGCGGGTTGCCGATTCGGTCGGCGACGAGCGGGCGCCGTTCTGGATCGGCACTTTCCATGCGACCGGTGCGCGCATCCTGCGGACCCACGCGGACGCGCTCGGTTTACCGCGGGACTACGCCGTCTACGACGCCGACGATCAGAAGCGGTTGCTCAAACGGGTGCTGGCCGATCTGCAACTCGACCCCCGGCAG
Organism: Candidatus Krumholzibacteriia bacterium; assembly: GCA_028718575.1. Lineage (GTDB taxonomy): Bacteria > Krumholzibacteriota > Krumholzibacteriia > LZORAL124-64-63 > LZORAL124-64-63 > Glo-17. The sequence goes on from JAQULN010000122.1 coordinate 4,221, forward strand.
TTCACCATTGCCGGCGCCCGCCAGGCGATCAGCGCCTGGAAGAACGCCGACACGGACGCGGACCAGGCACTGACCGCCGCGGTCGGCTATATCGACGCCGTCCACGCGAAGATCTACCGGGCGTATCAGGAGGCTCTGCGATCCTGCCGCGCGTTCGATTTCGACGACCTCATCCTCGAAACGGTCCATCTACTGGAGCAGCACGCGCCCGTGCGCGAGCAATACGCCAGCCGCTTCCACCACGTGCTCGTCGACGAATTCCAGGACACCAACCCGCTGCAGTTGCTGCTGGTGCGCCTCTTGAGCAGCGTGCACGGGAACGTCTTCGTGGTCGGCGATGACGACCAGGCCATCTACGGTTGGCGGGGGGCGCGCGTGGAGAACATGCTCGAGTTCGAAACGCTGTTTCGCGGTACGCAGATCTTCCGCTTGGAACAGAACTACCGTTCGCTGGGCAATATTCTGGACGTAGCGAACGCCGTGATCGCCCGCAATTTGCGCCGCAAGGGCAAGAGCCTCTGGACGACCGCTGAACGCGGCGATCCGGTGCAAGTCGAGGAGCACCTCGACGCCGAGGACGAGGCCGCCCGCCTGGTCGAGATCGTCCAGGCGGAACAAGCGCGCGGGCGGCCGCGCGGCGACATCGCCGTGCTCTACCGCACCAATGCCCAGTCGCGACTGCTGGAGGAGGCGCTGCGCCGCGCGCAGGTTCCCCACCAGGTCGTCGGCAACGTGCAGTTCTATGAACGCCGCGAGGTGCGCGATCTGCTGGCCTACCTGAAGCTGATCGCCAATCCGGCCGACGAGGTCTCATTGCAGCGGGTGGTCAACCGGCCGCGCCGCAAGATCGGCGAGACCACCGTGGTCCGCCTGCTGGCCTGCGCCCGCGAGCACGCGCTGCCGGTCGGCGATCTGGGGGCCCGACCGGACCTGCTCGCGGAGGCGCTGGGCCAGGCCGCGGCCAGACGGGTGACGGCGTTTTTGGATCAACTCGCCGTGTGGCGGCGGGCGGCTGCGTCGCAGATGCCGGTTCCCGACCTGTTGGCGGCCGTCCTGCACGACATCGACTACGAAACGTTTCTGCAGGCGGACGAACCCGAGACGGCGGCTTTCCGCCAGGAGAACGTGGCTGAGCTGGTCAACGACGTCCACGCGTTCGCCGAGGCCAGCAGCGGCGGCGACCTCGGCCAGTACCTCGAACAAACGGCGCTGGTGTCGGATCAGGACGCCATGACCAACGGCGAGGGTGCGGTCCGGCTGCTGACCATGCACACCGCCAAGGGGCTGGAGTTCCCCGTGGTCGTGGTCACCGGGTGCGAGGACAACCTGTTGCCGCACGCCTCGTGCAGCGACACGGCTGCCGGCGTCGAGGAGGAGCGCCGCCTGTTCTACGTGGCTATCACGCGCGCCCGGCAGAGGCTCTACCTGCTCTACGCTTGCCGTCGCCGGCGCTTCGGCGCCTATGAAGACAGTCTGCCGTCGCGATTCCTGCAGGATGTGCCCGACCGTCTCTGCGAGCGCCGCGCCGGCCGGGACGCCTGGCCGCAACCGGTGGCGCGGTCGCTCTTCGGCGCCGCCGATCTCGAGTCCACTGGGGCCGGCGGCGCGCGCGGCCGCCGCCCGGAGCGATCGCCTGGATCTCGACCTGCCGCTGATAAAGCACCGGCGCCCCGATCCCGCTTGCCGCGTGCGGCGGCGGCCCCCCGCACGCCGGCAGCCACCCGAGCCGCGGGGGACCAATGGGCCGAGGACGTCGTCCAGACTCCCGCGTACTATCCGGGTCAGCATGTCGTGCACGCCAGTTTCGGCGCGGGCCAGGTGGTCCGGGTCGAGGGTAGCGGCGCCACGCTCACCGTCACCGTGGACTTCGCCGAGCACGGCCGCAAACACCTTTTGCCGCGATTCGCTCCCCTCCATCCCGTCGATTGACCCAGGCCCCTGATGAATGGCCCTGGTTGCCGGGGCCCGGTCCGTGCATCGCCGATCGGTGATGCCGGCGGCAGGTGCAGGAACGCGTGGCCAGGTCCAGGTCGCGGGAGCATAACCGATGATGATGCAAAAAGTTGAATGGGATCTCCGGCGCGGCAGCATCGCCCGCGACCGTGCAATTTGCAACGTGTCGCTGATCATGGCGGCGCTGGTCCTGTTGCTCGTCGTTCCGGCAGCTCGCGCGATCGCACCGCCGCGGCCCGGCCAAGACGTCGCCCTGCCAGAGGCCTGGCTGCGCTGGCCGGATCCACGCCCCGGCCTGCCGTCGCGCAAGTTCACGCCGCACACCGACGCCAAGAGCGCGGTCGCGCAGCATCGGTTGCTCGTGCTGCCGGGCGAGTTCGCCGATCGCGCCGGAACCGTCCGCCAGACGACCCTGCAAACGCTGTTCACCGGCCCGCTGGCGACGGGCACAGTGCGGAACTACTGGCAGGCCGCCAGCGGCGGCCGCCTCGACGTGCTCGGTCAGGTCCAGGTCTGGCGGCGGGCGCCGCAGACGGCCGGTTATTACGCTGGCGGCGACGACGGGATGAACCTCTGGGGCGCCCCGCGCAATGCCGGCGGTTTCGTGCGCGACATGGTGGCGCTCTTCGATGCGGCGGGTCTGAACTGGGGGCAATTCGACAACGACGGGCCCGACGGTGTCGCCAACAGCGGCGACGATGATGGTTACGTGGACTGTGTCGTCGTGGTACACGCCGGACGGGGCGGCGAATGCGGCACGGCGGACCTCTGGAGCCATGCGTTCTTCCTGGCCGGCTGGGGCTACGGTGAGTACACCACCGCGATCCCGCGGGCCGGCGGCGGCTTCATCAAGGTGAACGATTACATCCTGGTGCCGGAGCAATCCTGCACCGGTGGGGTCATCGAGATCGGCGTCATCTGCCACGAATACGGCCATGTCCTGGGTCTGCCCGACCTCTACGATGCGGTCGGCGGCCGGCCCGGCGCCGGCGGGTGGTGCCTGATGGGCACCGGCTCGTGGGGCGGCGACGGCCAGCAACCGGAACGACCGTCTCGGTTGAGCGCCTGGTGCCGCCGGGATCTCGGCTGGACCGAGACCGTCGAGATCCTCTGCGACGGCCCGCTGACCCTGCCGGCCGTCGACATCGAGGACCGCGTTGCCAGCGTCCGCGACCAGACCCTGCCCCCTGGCGAGTTCTTCCTCGTGGAGAACCGGGCGCGCCGCGGTTGCGACGTATCACTGCCCGGCGAAGGCCTGCTGATCTGGCACATCGACGGATCGGTGCTTGCCGAGACGCGGCCCTTGAATCGCATCAACGCCGGGTCCGTGCTCGGCGTGGCGCTCGAGCAGGCCGACGGACTGAATCATCTGGCGCAGGCCGTCGGCAGCAATCGCGGCGATGCCGGCGATCCGTGGCCCGGTGCGACGCTGGCGTCGCGTTTCGCGAGCGACACTTCGCCCGCCAGCCGTACCAACGCGGGCCTCGCGACCGCCGTGGCGATCGCGGCGATCCCGACGCCGGGCGACTTTGCGACGGTTGCGGTCACGATCGGCGTGTCCGACCTCGATACGACTCCGCCGGCCGTGGCCGTGCTGGCGCCGGCCGGCGGCGAGGACTGGACGCTCGGCGCCGTGCAGACCGTCCGTTGGCAAGCGTCCGATGCAGGCGGCGTGACCGAGGTCCAGCTGTT
>JAQULN010000123.1 GCA_028718575.1 Candidatus Krumholzibacteriia bacterium
CTCCTACCGCGGCCATCGCGGCCGGCGCGCGACCATGCGCTGATCGTTTGCGCCGAGACGATTCGGGCTAAATACCCTGGGAACGCTGCCGATAACCGGTTACGTCAGTGTCGATTGCAAAATCTTCGACCCGATGGACCGTCGCATGCTGCCACGCCCCCGCTGCGCTCTGATCCTCGCGCTCTTGCTGCCGGCGACCGCCGCCCTCGGCCTGCCGGCGGACCGCCTGGCCTCCCAGTTCGTCCACGACCGCTGGACGAAAGACCAGGGCCTGCCGATCAACATGGTCACCGGCATTTGTCAGACTCCGGACGGTTACCTCTGGCTGGCGACCCAGCAGGGATTGACCCGTTTCGACGGTCTGAACTTCTCGGTGTTCGATGCGCTGAGCGCGCCGGCGTACCCGCACAAACAGGCCGACGCGGTTTTCGCCTGCGGCGATAGTCTGTGGATCGGTGGCAGCAACGGCGTGGCGTTGTTGCACGGCGGCACCATCAAGACCTGGGACCGCGGCGTGGCCGCGCCCGGCGCCATGGTGCAACAGATTCAGGTCTTGAGCCGCCGGCACGTGTACGCGGGCACCACCAGCGGCCTGGCTATGCTGCGCGGCGACCGCTTCTGCGAAGTCGATCCCGAGGATCCGGTCTTGAGCTCTGAAGTGCGCGCGCTGGCCGCTGACCAGGCGGGCCGTCTGTGGGTCGGCACCCGCGGCGGTCTGGCGGTCATGACCGATACCGGTTTTCGGAGCTTTGCCGGCGGCCTCTGGCTCACACCCGAAGGCGTGCTGGGACTGGCGGCAGGCCGCGACGGCCGCATGTGGGTGGCGACCGCAACGGGTTTGTGGCGCTCCGACGGCGGGCCCTTGCAGCCGATGGCTCTGCACGGCGATCCGTATCCGGCCGGCATGATCTGGTCGCTGTTCGAAGACAGTCAGGGGGTGCTCTGGATCGCGGCCGAGAACCGGGGCTTGTTCCGACTCTTGGGCGACCGTCTGGAGCAGGTCACGGCGGCGGGTGCGTTGGTCGATGCCATGTGCCTCTATGAAGACCCGGTTGGCACTCTTTGGGTGGGAGGTTATGGCTCGGGTCTGCACCGCTTCCGGGCTGGGCCGTTCGTGCCGGTGTCATCGCAGGAAGGTCTTGCGGGCGACGCCGTGCGGGTGGTCTGCGCCAGCCGCGACGGCGGGGTCTGGATCAGCACCTACGGTCAGGGACTGGACTATTATCGCGACGGCGAGATCGTGCATTACACGCTGGCGGACGGATTGCCGCCGGGAAACATCGGCGCCCTGTTCGAGGATCGCCGAGGCCACCTCTGGGTGGGGGCATCGGAAGGGTTGGCCAAGCGCGGCGACGACGGCCGCTTCGAACCCGTTGACGTGCCCAAGAGCCTCGCCTTCGGCGGTATCCGCTCGATCCTGGAGGACAGTCGGGGCGACTTCTGGTTCGGCACCAGGAGTCAGGGCGTGTTTAAGGTGACGGACCGAGGGATCCGCCAGTACACATCCGCCGACGGCTTGTCGAGCGAGGTCATCAGGGGCGGCCTGCTGGAATGCGAAGGCGGCGTCCTGGTGGGCACCGATAGCGGGGTCAACCTGATTCGCGACGGTAAGGTCGAGAGTCTGGGTCCGGAGCGGGGAGTGCCGCGCGGGCTCATCCTCTTCATCACCCGCGACACGCGCGGCGACGTCTGGATCGGCGGCGTCGGGGCCGGGTTGATCAGACTGCGCAACGGTCAGGGCGTGGTCTACCGCTTGCACGACGGTCTGATCGATGACGCGATCTTCGGGCTGCTCGAGGACGCCGGCGGCCGCTTCTGGGTCTCCAGCAACAGCGGTGTGTTCAGTTTCCACCGCGATAGCTTCGAACTGTTCGCCGCCGGCCAGGAGTACACGATTCCCTGCCGGCTCTATAACCGCGCCGACGGGCTCAAGAGCAGCGAATGCAACGGCGGTTGTTCGCCGTCGGCCGTTGTCGATCGCGCCGGGCGTTTCTGGTTCGCGACCAACGGCGGCGTCGCCACGGTCATCCCCGCGCTCGTGCCGCCGCGTCCGCCCAGTCCGCCTGTGCTGGTGCAGGAAGCCGTCCTTGGCGGCGAATCGTATCCGCTCGACGTGCCGATCGTGGTCAAACCCGGCCGCGGCGATCTGGTGTTCACCTATACCGCGATCGCGTTGAATGAGGCGGAGGAGATCCGCTTCCGCTACAGGCTCGAAGGTTACGACCACGACTGGATCATGGCCGGCGCCAGGCGCCAGGCCATTTACACCAATATTCCACCTGGCCACTACCGCTTCCGGGTGCAAGTCACCGACCCCGGCGGCCACGTCGGCCGCGCGGAGACTGCGCTCGATTTCCGGCTCCTGCCGTTCTTCTACCAGACAATCTGGTTCTACAGCGCGGTGGCGTTGATCATCGGTCTGGGATTGCTGGGCTGGTTGACCCAGCGGGAGCGCTGGCGCCAGGCGCGCGAACGCGAGCTCGAGGCCCAGGTGCAGGCACGCACCAAGGAACTCCAGGAGGCCAAGGAACTGGCCGAGGCGGCGACGCGTTCACGCGGCGAGTTCCTCGCTAACATGAGCCACGAGATCCGCACGCCGATGAACGCGGTGATGGGCATGACCGAACTGGTCCTGGAGACCGAACTGAACGCGGACCAGCGGGAATGCCTGACCACGGTTCATAACTCCGGCCGCACGCTGCTGGCCCTGATCAACGACATCCTGGATTTCTCCAAGATCGACGCCGGCCGTCTCGAGCTCGAAGCCGCCGCGTTCAGCTTGCGCCAGTGCCTGCAACGCGCGATCAACCTGCTGCAGGTCAAAGCGGCGGCCAAGCATCTGCATCTTGAATGTCGCGTCGCCGACGGCTGCGCCGACAGTTTGATCGGCGACGCCGTGCGCTTGCAGCAGGTGCTGATCAACCTCCTCGGCAACGCGATCAAGTTCACCCATGCGGGCCGGATCTGCCTGGAGGTGGAAACCGCGGCGGCGGCGGCGTCAGGGTGCGTTCGCCTGCGCTTCGCGGTCGCCGACACGGGCATCGGCATTTCGCCGGACAAGCAGCGCGTGATCTTCGAAGCGTTCCGTCAGGCCGATGGGTCGACGACCCGCCAGTACGGCGGCACCGGCCTGGGGCTGACCATCTCGGCGAGCCTGGTCCGGTTGATGGGCGGCGTCCTGCAGGTCGATAGCCGCGAAGGTCACGGCAGCACGTTCCATTTCGAGGCGGAGTTCCCGCTGGCGGCGGTGGAGACGGTGCTAGCGGCAGCCCCAGCGGCGGCCGCGGCGCCGGAACGATCGAGCTTGACCGTCCTGGTCGCCGAGGACAACGTGGTCAACCAGAAGGTCATCCGCTTGCTGCTGGAGCGATTGGGGCACCGCGTCGTGGTGGTCGGCAACGGCCGCGATGCGCTCGCGCGCAGCGAGTCCGCGGAGATCGATCTGGTCTTGATGGACGTGCAGATGCCTGTGATGGACGGTCTGGCGGCGGCGCGCGCGATCCGGGCCCGCGAAGCGGCGACCGGCGCGGTGCGGTTGCCGATCGTGGCGCTCACCGCCCGCGCGATGCGGGAGGACGCCGTGGCCTGCAATGAGGCCGGCATGGACGGATTCGTCTCGAAACCCGTTCAGCGCGATCGGTTGGTTGCGGCCATCGAACAAGCCATGGCCGACAAGCCGCTCGCGTCGGTCCCGCGCGATTGACCGGCGCCGCACGAAGCGACATCCGCAGCGCGGCTCAGCAACCCGGGACGGCCGGCCGGGCGCCGATCAGTCCGCAGGCGGCGCCGTTGGGATGGGCGCCCGGCAGGCACGGACTGGCGGTCGTGAGCGACCAGGTAGGCGCCGCCGGGTCCTCGCAGAACAGCGGATCCACGTAGATGTTGTCGCCAAGGTCTACGGCCGTGCCGGGCAGCCGCGCGCCGTCCTGGTTGCCGAAGATGGCGCTACAACCGACCTCGAGCTGGCAGTTCGTGTTGAGGCTCAGGCAATACTGGTTCTCGTGCCCCGTCACGATCGACGAGAACATGCGGGCCCGACCCACCCGTTGTTGCTGCGCGTCGAAGGTCAACCGCACGGCGGCGCCGAGCGGTGCCTGATTCCGGGCCAAGGTGCAGCCGTGGAACTCGACCCAGGTGTCGGGGCTGGGGTGCATCGCGTGGCCGATGATCGCCACCCCGCCACCGCTGGTGACGGCCGAGTTGTCGGCGATCAACGTTCGCTCGAGCCGGACGACGGCCATCACCGTACAAACGCCGCCCCCGTAGCTGGTGACCCAATTGTTCGTGATCTCGCAATCGATGAGCGAGAGCCCGTGGTAGGGATCCTGGCCGGGACCGCTCACGTTCACCGCGTAGACGCCGCCGCCCCTGCCGGCGTGGTTGTTCGTGATGATGCAGCGTTCGAGCGTCGGCCGGCCGACGCCGCCGTAGTAGACGCCGCCGCCCTCGCCGCCGGAATTGCCGGTGATCACGCAATCGCGAATCGTGGTGCTGGTCAGATGGAAGACCAGGCCGCCGGCTTTCTGCGTGTCGCCGTCGTACGGCGTGTCGACGCCGCCGGTGAGGGTGAAGCCCTCGAATACGATCTCGTTGTTGTAGGCCTGGATGAAGAGAACGCGGCCCTGCTGCTGGGCATCGATGATCGTCGCTGTCGGACCCTGCTCGGAGGCGACGGTAAAGCCGGTCGTATCGCGTCCCACGAAGATCATGCCGAGGTCGTGCATCGGTCCGCCCTGGTTCATCCAGGTGTAGTGGCCGGGTCCGACCAGGACCAGATCGCCGGGACGCGCGCGCGCCACGCCTTCGCCGATGGTCGGCACGGTGCCGCTGCCGTCGACGTTGACGTGCCAGACCGTCCCGCCAGGCGGCGCCCCGACCGCGACGTTGCCGAGGTCGGACCAGTTCCCGGCGTCGTCCACCGCGCGCACGGCCAGGTAGACGGTCTGGGCGGGATCGAGGCCGGCGAGTTGGCACGTCCAGCGGCGGCGAGCGGCATCATACACATGGCCGCCCGCCTCGCTGGCTTGTTCCCAATTGCCGGCAGCCAGCGGCTCGGCGGCGTAGCGCAGCGCGTAAGCCGCTGCTGCACCGTGGCGGCCGTCGTCACCGGTCGGGCTCCAACTCACGAGCAACGCCTGCTCGCTGCGCCAGCGCACCTCGAGATCGTCGACAGCCGCGGGGGGCGTCTGGTCCCAGTCCGGCACCGCCGAAGCAACCACGGGAGCCGATAGGGTGGACCACAGGTCGGCACTGCGGGAACGCAGGCGGAAGATCCAGGTCGAGCCCGGTTCCAGCGCGGCCACGACGGTCGTCTGCGCCGTGCCCGGCGGGGCCGGCGTGGGCGCGGGCGCCGTGGGCCAGGTGTCCCAGTCGGTGAACTCGGCGTCCAGGGTCGTATACCGCAGATCGTAGGACTGCACTGGCTGGGGGTTGCCCGGGACGCCCGGAGCCGTCCAGCCCAACGTGATCGAGCCGAAATCGGCCGCGGCGACGTGCAGATCGCCGACGGTTGTCGGCAGGCCGGCCGCCGGTCCGCCCGTGGGACCAGTCGGGCTGTCCTCCTGGCTGCAAGCGAAGAGTGAGCAGAGAGCCAAGACAAGAGCCGGCACGACCCACTGCGCGGTCCGAACCATGACGTGGCCTTTCGCCTCTGGCGGTCAACAGGAAGCATTCCAGGCTCTAGGATACGAATCGCGGGGACCTGCGCGCCAGGGTAATTCCGCCGCCGATGCGGGTTGAATTCCCCTCGCCATTGGCTATCGTTGACCAGGATAGTCATCGACAGCGGGCGGGAGCGGGCGCTGCTTGACGGCCGTCTTCCGCTGGCGCACGCCGCGTTCTGCCAGGAGGTAGCCCTTGTCCGATATCCGACCGTTCCGAGGTCTGCGTCCGCCGGTCGATCTGGTCGCCCGGGTCGCCAGTCCGCCGTACGACGTGATCAACAGCGCCGAGGCGCGGGTCATGGCCGCCGGCAATCCGTACAGCTTCCTGCACGTGAACAAGGCCGAGATCGATCTACCCGAGGACGTCGACATTCACAGCGACGAGGTCTACGAGAAGAGCGCCCAGAATCTGCGGCGTTTCGTCGCCGACGGGGTGCTGGTCCGGGACCGGCGAGAAAGCTTCTACATCTACCGGTTGACCATGGGCCGGCATGTGCAGCACGGGATCGTCGCCGGCTTCAGCGTCCAGGAGTACGAGGACGACCTGATCCGCAAACACGAGCTGACGCGGCGCGAGAAGGAGGACGATCGCGCGCGCCACACCGAGAAGCTTATGGCCAATGCAGGCCCGGTCTTGTTGACGTTCCGCAACCGGCCCGAGATCCGCGCCCTGGTCGATCGCGCGCTCGCCAGCGCGCCCACCTGCGATTTTACCGCCGCCGACGGCATCGGTCACACGCTCTGGCTGATCGACGAACCGGCGCAGGTCGCTGCGCTGCGCGACGCGTTCGCCGCGGTGCCGGTGATCTACGTCGCGGACGGCCATCATCGCTCGGCCTCGGCGTACCGGGTGCGCAACAACCTGCGCGCCCGGAACTCGCGGCACACCGGCCAGGAAGCCTACAATCATTTCTTGGCGGTGGCGTTTCCCGACGACGAGCTGCAGATCATGGGTTACCATCGCGTGGTGCAGGATTTGAACGGCCTGGCCGCGGACGCATTCCTCGCCCGGATCGGCGAGCGCTTCGCGGTCGAGCCGACCAGCGATCCCGAGCCCCCCGCCGTGCGGACGGCGACCATGTACCTGGACGACCGGTGGTATCGGTTGACCGCCAAACCCGGCACGTTCCCGGCCGCCGATCCGGTCAAGAGCCTCGACGCGGCGATCCTGCAGGATAATCTGCTGGCGCCGCTGCTCGGTATCGACGATCCGCGCACGAGCGGGCGGATCGACTTCGTGGGCGGCATCCGCGGCACCGGCGAGTTGGAGCGGCGCTGCCGCGCCGATATGCGAGTTGCCTTCGCGCTGTTCCCGGTGAGCGTCGCGCAGCTCATGGTGATCGCCGACGCCGGCGCGATCATGCCGCCCAAGAGCACCTGGTTCGAGCCCAAACTGCGTTCGGGCGTCGTCGTCCGGACGCTGGCAGACTGACGTCGAAAGGAGCACACGATGCTGATCCTGATATGCGACGCGTTCGATCCCGGCTTGCCGGCCAAGCTCGCGCGGTTCGGTGAGGTCACGGACGATATGAACCGCCTGGGCCAGGCGCACGTGGCGCTCATTCGTTCGAAGACCAAGGCTACGCGCGAGTGGCTGGCGCAGGCCACGAATCTCAAACTCATCATCCGCGGCGGCGTCGGCACCGACAACATCGACAAGACCGCCGCCAAGGAGCGCGGCATCCGGGTGGCCAACACGCCGAAAGCATCGGCCATCGCCGTGGCCGAGCTGACGTTTGCGATGATGCTCGCCGTGCCGAACCAACTCGTGCGCGCCCACAACTCCATGGTCAAGGGCGAGTGGATCAAGAAGGAACTCAAGCGGACCGAGCTGTACGGCAAGACGCTCGGCACCGTGGGGATCGGCAACATCGCCCGCGAGGTCGCCATCCGCGCTGCCGCCTTCGGCATGGACGTTCATTTCTACGATCCCTACGTGGACCGCTGCGAGGGCTACCACAAGTGCACCAACCTGGCCGACCTCTTCGCGAAGTGCGACTACATCTCGATGCATTTGCCGCTGACGCCGGAGACCGAAAACCTGGTCGACGCCGGCATCCTGGCGGCGGCCAAACCCGGCATCGTGATCATCAACACCGGCCGCGGCAAAACCGTTGACGCCGCGGCGATGGTCGCGGCGCTCGCCAGCGGCCAGGTCGCCTGCTACGCCACCGACGTGTGGCCCAGCGACCCGC
>JAQULN010000124.1 GCA_028718575.1 Candidatus Krumholzibacteriia bacterium
CTGGGCGGTGCGTTGGCATGCGATCTCGACGCCACGCTCGCCCTGATGCGCTGCCTCGTGGCCGACAACGAAGCGCGCTACGGAGGCGCCTTGTACACTGCTTCCGGTGCGGCTCCGGTCGTCGTCTCCGCGACGATCGACCGCAATGACGGCAGCGTGAGCGGCGGCGGCTTCTACTGCAAGAATTCGGCGCCGCAGTTGCACCGTGCCATCGTCAGCTGCCAGACTTCGCAGGCGTTCGCGTGCCAGGACGGCGGCGAACCCGTGTTGAGCGAGAGCAACGTCTTCGGCAACGTCGGGGGCGATTGGGTGGGAGCGATCGCGTCGCAGCTTGGCGTCAACAACAACTTCAGCGCCGACCCTCTCTACTGTGCGCCGAATGACCGCCGGCTCGCGGCGGCGTCGCCGTGCCTGGAGCAGAACAACGGCTTCGGCCTGGTCGGCGCGTTCGGCCAGGGATGTGGGGCGCCGACCGATGTGCCCGGCGCCACGCCGGTCGTCTCGTTGAGCGCGCAGCCCAACCCGTTCAATCCGCTCACCGAGATCGTCTACTCGCTGCCGCGAGCGGGGCGAGTGCGCCTGACAGTGTTCGACGTTCGGGGCCGACGCCTGCGCGACCTCGTCGACGCCGTGCAACCCGCAGGCGAGCACCGCGTGCGCTGGGAGGCGCGCGACGAGATGGGCCGGGCATTCGCGTCGGGCGCGTACCTGTTGGTGCTGGAGGCGGACCGGCAACGGCTGACAACCAAACTCTCGCTGGTGCGATGATATGCCCGGCGTCGCGGCGACACGAGGCGGCGACCGCGAACCGTGGGCCGCCGTCCGCGGGTCGTTACGCCGAGAGTGTTGACGGCGGCAGGCCATCTTCGTAATTTTACACAAGGGGATCGGCGCCTGCAAGTCGTAGCAATATAGCGGCTTGCGCCGGAGGAGACCGTGCGCGCAAGGGTGAGGTGCACCCAGCAACAGTAAACGAGGAGTTACCCATGCCCGGTCCATAGTCGTGGAAACCCCACAGCGAAGGAGGCCCGCCATGAGAACCTTCCTGAGCACTGCGATGAGCGCCACGATGGCGCTGGTGTTGATCGTCCTCGCGGTCGCGCTCGTCGGTTGCACGGATGAACCGGCGCCGCTCGCGCCTGATCTTGCGAAATCCCACCTGCCGTTTCCCGCCACGCCAGAGATCCTGATGGGCAACTTCTACGAGGCTTACGGCACGCAAGACCTCGCCGGCTATGCCTCGCTCCTGCACCCGGACTTCCAGTTCGAACTCGCGCGCGGTTTCACGCCGCAGTCGTGGGGACGCGACCAGGAACTCGCCATCGCCGCGCGGATGTTCAGCCGCGAAGACTACGTCAAGCCGGATCGCGTGATCGCGGGCATCGCGCACATCGAGTTCGTTTGCTTCGAAGGTGTGGGCCCCTGGGTGGTCGCGCCCGAGAACGGCGGGGCCGTGACCCTGGTGCGTACCTACAACGTGCATGTGCGCTTTCACCGAACGGACGAGAGCGTGATTGACGTCCAGGGCACGTCGATCTTCCACGTGCACGCCGACGAGTTCGAGGATGCGGGCGGCGAAACAAGGCTGGGCTACCGGATCGTCCGGTGGGTGGATCGAACGGGATGAAAAGGACAATATCCTTTTCTTTTCCGTGCGAATTATTGTATAATCAGCTTGTTTCCTTGCACCGCCTTACGGCGCCGACGCGAGGGATCGCTCGGTTGCGTTCCAGGGATGACAACCGCTTCGAAACAGGCTCGGGATACCGGTCATGGACATCCGTCTTTTTGCCGCACTCTGCTTTGGAGTGGCCCTGGGGGTTGCCGGCGCTGGCACGGCCGGCGAATCGTCGGGGGATACGAGTCCGGCGTTCCTTCGCCTCGAAGCCGCGCTGGCGGACCTCGACCGGATCGCGGCAGCAGGCGGCTGGCCGCGAATCGGGTCGGGGCCCTCGCTGCGCGCGGGGGAGCGCGACGCCAGGGTGCCGGACCTGCGCCGGCGTCTGGCCGAGCCGCAGGCCGTTGGCGCCGATTCGAGTTGTTACGATGCGGCACTGGTCCAGGCCGTTCGGAGTTTCCAGGTGCGGCACGGCTTGCAACCCGACGGGATCGTGGGCCCGCTGACGGTGGCCGCCCTCGATGTCCCGGCGGCCGAACGCGCGCGACAGGTCGCGCTCAACCTCGAGCGGTTGCGCTGGCTGCCGCCCAGCCGCGGGTCGCGCCATGTTCTGGTGAACGTGCCGGCCGGGACACTCACCATGGTGGCCGGCGACTCTATCTTCGGTGTCATGCGGGCGGTGGTCGGCCGTCCCGATCGGCCGACACCGACTCTTGAAAGCCGTATCACCCAACTCGAGCTGAACCCCGCCTGGAATATCCCCCAGCGCCTCGCGCGCCTGGACGTGCTGCCGCATCTGCGCAAGGATCCGGAATACTGGCGCGCCAACCGCATCCGCGTCTTCGATACCTGGCAACCAGGCGCGCGCGAACTCGACCCAGCGGATATCGATTGGGCGGCCATCAAGCCCGCGGAACTCGCCTACAAGCTGCAGCAGGAGCCGGGACCGCTCAACCCGCTCGGGCGGGTGAAGTTCCTGTTCGACAACCCGTATGCGGTATTCATCCACGACACGCCCAGCCGCGACCGATTCAACACGCCGGCGCGATTCTACAGTTCAGGTTGTGTGCGCATCGAGGATCCCGAGACGCTTGCTGACTTCCTGCTGCAGGGCGCCGACCAGCGGCTGCACGCGCGCGTTGCGGCGGCGCTGGCGGACCCGGATTCGCTGCGGATCAACCTGCCGCGGCCTGTGCCGGTCTACCTGGTCTACTGGACCGCCTGGGTCGATCCGGACGGCGTCGTTCAGTTCCGCGATGACGTGTATGGACACGACGCCGAGCTCGCCGCGGCGCTGTTCATGCCACCGCCGGCGCCGGAATCACCACTGGCGGACGGGACCGGTGTCGAGATGGATGAAGTCGGATCGGGGATAGTGGCCGACACCGCCGCCCTGCTCCCGTAACGCAGCTCGCCACAACACCGCGGTGTCGACACCCGGCAGGCGTACGTCGATCGCTTTGCCTTGCAGATGGTAGCTGCGGTGCGCCACGCCGCGGCTCTGTCTCCGCAGCGCCGCGTTGGTGGCCGGCGAACGGTAGCCGGAGATGACGTGGAAGGGCTCGCGACAATCAAGGCGCCGGGCGAGTTCGGCGAGCAGGTCGAGCAGCCGGGCGTCGATGGTCTTGACCTCATCGGTGCGATGGTCGCGCAGGATGTGGCTCAGAGCCGCCATGGCGTCGGGCAATATCGTTCCGTCTCGCCGATAGACGGAGGTCAACGACTCGCCGGTGTGCGTGTTATAGAGAGCGAGGCGGGGATCTCGGGGAACCCGCGCGGCGACGGCCGCCGGCCACGGCAAAGGCGCGAGCGCGAGCAAGGCGGCGCGGCTAATGAGGCTCAGGAATCGGCGGCGTTCCAGGCCGGAATGTTGCTCGTCACTCACGCAGCATGCTCCTTCATGAACAATCCGGGCTGGGCTCCGTCCTGCTGCGGGCCGCCGGCGCGAAGCATGACGCTTCCGGGCGCGACCGGCAAGCAGCGAGTCAGAACGCCAGATCTCGCGCTCAGGTTCCGGAAACGGGCGAGCCCGGCGTCCTCGCGCGAATGTACGTGCGACGCGCCGCCCGTGTGCGCTATGCTTTCCGAATGAGCGGCCCGCGGTTCCTCGATCACGATCCAGCGCCAGGTGCAAATCCCGCGCCAGGCGGCGCCACCGAGCGGCTCGCGCTCGCGGCGCTGCTGCTGGCCACGGTGCTGTCCGGTCTACTGTGCGTGTTCCCGGAACTGGACTTCGATCTGTGGTGGCACTTGCGCACTGGCCGGCTCATCGTCGAGGAGCGGAGTATTCCCACCGCCGATCCGTTTACCTTCACCGCGGAGGGCCGACCGTGGGTGACGCACGAGTGGCTGGCCGAGGTGCTCTTCTACGGCGTCCATGAACTCGGCGGCATCGACGCCCTGGTGCTCATGAAAGCCGTGATTGCCGCGTTGGCGTTGTTGTTGAGTGCGGCGGCCGGTTTGAGCGACGACGGACGTTTCCGTCTGGCCGCCGCGGCGGTCGGCGTTCTCGCGGCGGCGCCGCTTCTACAGCCGCGGGCCTTCGTACGCCCGCACATGCTGACTGCGTTGCTGTTGGGCGCGGCTCTGCTGTGTCTGAGGCGCGAGGCCGTCACCCGACAGCGTGTCTGGCGGGCGGCGCTGTTGCCGCTCTTTCTGCTCTGGGCCAACCTGCACAGCGGCTTCGTGCTGGGCTTGGGACTCGTCGCTCTGTTCTGGATCGGCGAAGCATGGGAAAGCGGAGGCCGCGATCTACGCGGCGGCGGCAGACCGGTTGACCGCCGTGCGCGGAACGCGGCCGTCTGGCTGAAGCTGCGTTCGCGCGGTTCCTGGTTCGCGGCCTTGCTGGCGGTCGGTCTTGTGAATCCGCACCTGCACCGCGCATTTCTCTATCCGTTCGACCTCATGGCCCGGCGCGAGGTGCGCGAGGCGATCGTGGAGCTGCGGTCGATCTTCCATCCTGCTTACGCGGATGCTCTGTTCTTGAAGGCGCTGGCCGCGGCGGCGGTGATCATGCTCGCGCTGGTGTGGAGCGAACGCCGCCGCGTGCATTGGTCGATGGTGCTGCCGGGGGCTCTGTTCGCCGGACTGGCGGTCAACAACCTGCGCGGCGTGTCGGAGTTCGCGGTCATGGTGCCCGCGTTCATGGCGGTTCACGGCGGCGTGTTTGCGCGCCGACCTGCATGGTCGCGGGCCGTTTCGCTCGCCGTGATCCTGTTGGCGGCGGCGGGCGGCGCGGCTGCGCTGCGTTGGGGCGTGCCGATGGGGGCGGATCCACCGCGCCGGATCGCCTTGGGGCACGAGCGCGACAATCTGCCGGATGCGGCGACGCGCTTTCTGCGCGACGCGGCGCCGCCCGGCCGCGTGTTCAACCTCCTGGCGTTCGGCGGCTGGTTCATTCATGAACTGTGGCCGGATCGCCGAGTTTATATCGACGGCCGCCTCGATGTTTTTCCGCCCGGATTTCTGGCGGCGTACCAAACACTGATGCGCACCAGCGATGGGTGGGACCGCGCGGTGGCGCAGTATGACATCACCTTTGCGGTCGTCAATTATGCCGCTGATCCGCTGCGGGATGCCGGGCTGCGCGCGCGCCTGCGGAGC
Source organism: Candidatus Krumholzibacteriia bacterium (assembly GCA_028718575.1). Classification (GTDB taxonomy): domain Bacteria; phylum Krumholzibacteriota; class Krumholzibacteriia; order LZORAL124-64-63; family LZORAL124-64-63; genus Glo-17. Next base: position 5,222 of record JAQULN010000124.1, read on the forward strand.
GACCCCGAGTGGGTTGTTGTCTGTTTTGCCGACAATCTGGTGGTCTACGCGCGACGCGTCCCGGTCAACGCCGATCTCGTAAAAAGCTTCGGCTGTCCGTTCGATCCGAGCCTGCGCACGCCCGCGTCGCTGGTCGCCTGGCTCGAACGCGCCGCGGCGCCGGACGTGATCCAGGCCGCGGCGGCGATTACCCAGATGCTGCCGTTCGTCGCGGAGGCCAAGGCGCCGCGCGCGGTGCTGATTCCGATTTTGCTGCGGGCGGCCGACCTGGAGTTGGAGCGCGACGATCGGGGCGGCGCCAAGGCCCGCCTCGAACAGGTGCTTGCGCTGGATCCGCGCCTCGCGCTGGCCCACATGCGGCTTGGGATTCTCCACGCGCAGACCGGCGACATCACAGCGGCGCGCCGCCACCTCGATGCCGCCCGCTCGCTCAGTCCCCATGAACCGGCGATCGAGCGGAATCTGGAGTTGCTGGAATCCATGGGCCCGCCGCGGTAGAGTATGGCGCCGGTTGTTCACGCGCCGATCGTTCACGAGCCGGACTCGCCCGGCCTGTCGAAAGCAGGATGCCATGGTTCATCGCAAGAGCGCGCTGATCGGAACGCTGGTGTTGCCGGCGGTTCTGCTGACCGCGTGCAGTGTCGGCAATACGGGAGGCGGAGACATGAAGAAGTATCTCGAGTTCTATTTCCCGACGAGCGGGGCGGCCAGCTACAGCGTGGTGCACGATTGGGGCGAATACCTCATCGTCACCGAGGCGGGACCGCAGGACGAATTGCATCCCGACAGCGAGCCCTATCGCGGTTTCGTGACCATGCGCCCCTACATCGCCGCGGGCAGGACCGTCACGCCGACGCCGTTGATCTACTGCATCACGCCCGCGGGTGAGGTCTGGGCCACGGCCGACGTCGCGGCTGTCCCGGCCGCCAAGACGCGGGTCGAGGTGTCGGACCAGGGCGGGGGTACGACGCTGACCAGCACGATCGAGTCTCCGAGCGAAGCGGTGATCGACTGCTTCCGCGAGCAGCCTGGGATCTGGACGCGATTCGGCCGGCTCGAGGTCAAAGGGGGTAAGACCAGGTTCAAGGCCGAGCGGTAGGAAGGTCCCCTCCCAACGGCGATTCGTCGTCGGGGCGAAAAACCTCCTCACGGACACACATCTGACTATTTTCTTTGATTACCCATCGGGCAGTTTACAAAGATACTCAATATCAATATATTGCAGACTGGTTATATCCCGTTAGCGCGCCAGGAGGCGACAGCCAGGGCGCCCGCGCGGGATTCTCCGTTGAGGACAGGTTTCCCAAGGAGCAGCGCCATGCTCAATAGAATCTTGCTACTGCTGACCGCCGCGTTGCTAATCGCCGTCCTGGCAGCCAATCGAGCCCCCGGCAGCGCGCGAGCCCTGCTTTACGAGGGCATGGGTGATCACACACGAACCATCAGTACGAACTCGCCCGAGGCCCAGGTCTACTTCAACCAGGGGTTGCAGTTGACATTCGGCTTCAACCACGATGAAGCGATCCGGTCGTTTCGCCGCGCGGCGGAGCTGGATCCGTCCGCGCCCATGCCATGGTGGGGTGTCGCGTACTGCAACGGCATCAACATCAATGACCCCGCGATGAACGAGCAACGGTCACGGGACGCCTGGGAAGCGATCCAGGCGGCGCAAACAAGGTTGGACCGCGCATCGGCGGCGGAACGGGCCTTGATCAACGCGTTGGCCGCCCGTTACACCTGGCCCGCGCCTGAGGACCGCGCTGAACTGGATCGCGCCTACGCGGACGCCATGCAGACCGTCTACGAACAATTCCCCGGCGACGCCGACATCGCGGCGTTCTATGCCGAGTCGTTGCTGAACTTGCAGCCGTGGGACTACTGGACGCTCGCGGGCGAGCCCAAAGGCCGCGCCGAGGAGATCGTCGCCGTGCTCGAGGGGGCGCTGCGAGTCAATCCGGTCCACCCGGGCGCGAACCACTTCTACATTCACGCCGTCGAGGCGTCGAGCGATCCCGACCGGGCCGTTGCCGCGGCCGACCGTCTGACCAGTCTGGTTCCCGGCTCGGGACACCTCGTGCACATGCCGTCGCACATCTACGTGCGCGTGGGGCGGTACATCGACGCGAAACGCTCGAACATGCAGGCTATAGCGATCGACCGCGCCTATTTCGCCAAGGCCCCGCCGCCCGGCATCTACGCGATGTACTACGGGCACAACCTGCATTTCCTGGCTTACGCCGCCATGATGTCCGGCAACGAACAAGACGCGTTGCAGGCGGGGCGCAATCTCGAAGCCGAGATGCCGGAGGCGCCGTTGCGCGAGTACGCCGGCCTGATTGACGGCATCATGCCCACGAGTCTGCACGTGCTGATTCGCTTCGGACGCTGGGAACAGATACTCGAGGAACCCGACTATCCCGAATGGCGCCTCATGTCGCGCGTGGTGTGGGCGTACGCGCGGTCGATCGCGTGCTCGGCGCTCGGCAAGACCGCGCAGGCGCGGCAGGAAATGGCCGAATTCGAGCGCCGCGCGGCGGCGGTTCCCGCGGACTGGCTGGTGATGAATAACAAGGCGTCCGATCTGCTGCCCATTGCA
>JAQULN010000125.1 GCA_028718575.1 Candidatus Krumholzibacteriia bacterium
ATGCCTGCCTGCCTGGCCAGGCGCGCGATGTCGACCAGGTACTCGGTGAAAACCGTCGGCTCGTTGTAGGTGAAGGCGATGACCGGCGCCCGGCGATCGTTCGCGACCTGGACGACGTTCTCCGGCGGTGTGAACCGTTGCACGCGGTCCTCGGGCCGGCCCTGGGACAGCTCCCAGTTCTGGCAGAACCGGCAGTGCAGGGCGCAGCCCACGGTGCCGAGCGAGAGCGCCTGCCGTCCCGGCAGGAAATGGTAGAACGGCTTCTTCTCGATCGGATCGAGGTGCACCGCTGCCGGCCTTCCGTAGCTGAGGCTGCGCAGCACGCCGCCCTCGTTGAAGCGCACGCCGCACTTGCCGCGCCGGCCCGCGGGAATCAGGCAGCGCTGGGCACACAACAGGCACCGGATCGTCTCGGGCTCCTGGTGGTCGAAGTGGTCGCGGCCGGCGATGTCCTCCGGCGCGTGGCAGGCCAGGCAGCCGGCGGCGCCGGTCACGCTCGCGGCCGCTGCTGTTTTCGCCGAGGTCCAGTAGCGGGCGACTGGAGCCGTGCGCAGGAGTTCGTCCCAGGGACCGGCGGCGCGCGCGGCGCCCGCTTCGCCGCTGCCGGGCAACCAGCGCCAGACGCCGTCGTCGAGCACGAGACCAGCCGCGGCCAGACAAGTGCTGCAGCGCAGGAGCTGTTGCAGGAAATGGCGCCGGGACCACGCCTCGCCTGCCATGAGATCACCTCGATTCCCGCCGCCGGGGCTGACACGACGGTTCTCTCGGCACTCTACCACAGCATCGTGGGGCGAACAATGGAGTCCGGCGCCGGCGCGCGAAGAGACCGCCGAGGCCAGCGGGTTGAACTGGCGTCGGAAGCGATTTCTCGTCCCTGTCGCTACGTCATCGGATGGGGTCCCGCGGGATTGAGCGCCTCCCGGTGCACCCGACGGTCGACGATGCGGTACGTGTTCGGGTTGTTCTGCTGCGGATAGGTCGTGATGGAATAGCACTCCCGCTGGGCTGTGACCAAGCCGAACCAGGCCGGTCGCCCGGCGATGTCCTTGTTCGTCGCTGCGGGCAGCGGATCGCGATTCGGGGAGTACGGTTTGAAAGCACGCAGCACGCAGCCTGGATGGTCTCTGCGGAGGTTGTCCCACTCCTTGTGGACGTTGACGGTCGCGGCCGACGCCGGCTCCGTGGTGCCGATATGCGCGACGCGGGTCATCCCGTACCAGTTATAGACGACCATCCAGCAGCCGCTGAACTTCCCGGACAACACGTCGCGTCCCGTCAACTCCTCCCAGGCGATCTTTCCCGGGGCGTAGGGAAGCCAGGAACACGTAATCCCATTGATGGTCTTGGTTCGACCTTGCACCGGTAGGAACCCACCGTCCCGCTCGCCCAACGGTATGAAATGCTCCGCGGTGTCCCCGATCGTGACAATACGACCGACCTTGAACTCGTCGATGAGGCGCGCCATGTGACCGTCCTCCTCATCCACCGCTGCATCTCCGGCAGCGTGAAACACGCGAAGTCCCGAGACGCTGGGAAAGGCGTCGCAGCGACACGCCGTTTCTCTCCAGACGTGGATCGCCCGCACTCTACCATCGACGCTTGTTTGCTACAAGTCGGGAAGCAGGGCGGGCTATCGGCCCGGATCATTCGTGAGGGGGGCGGCTATAGGTCAAGTGATTGCCTGGCCACGTATTGTAGGCTCGATTGAGGCGGTCCGATCATGCCGGCTCGTCGTGATGCCGGTCGATTGTTGTCTGCAGTCTGCGGGGGATATTTTGACTTCGGGGTCGTCAAACGCCGTGGACGGTACCGCAAAGCTTGCTCTCATGCGTTCACTTTCGCAGTATATCGCCTTCACGTGGACCGCCAACTAACCCGGATTATTCATGAAGGACCGGCTGCGAAAGGTCAAATGCTTGCCAGGACGCGCGTTCTCGGATCGGCTCGGTCAACGTACCGCCTTGGGTACGCCTCCCTCACCGATCCTTGCGAGCCCGCGTCCTGGCAAGAATTTTCCACTTTCTCGCGGCGGTCCTTCATGAATAATCCGGGCTAAGGAGGATTCCATGACTGGGAAGACCAACTGGGAGCGCTTCTTCGACGCTCACGCCCCGAATTACGAGGAGAACGTGTTCACCAAGAACACCATGGCCGAGGTGGATTTCCTGCTCGAGGTCCTCGACCTTCCGGCCGGCGGGTCGGTGCTCGATATCGGTTGCGGCACGGGCCGCCACGCGGTCGAGCTCGCGAAACGGGGCTACAAGGTGACGGGGGTGGATCTGTCCGCGGCGATGCTCGCCCGCGGCGCCGCGGCGGCCAAGGCTGCGCAGGTCCACATCGATTGGGTCCACGCCGATGCGACCGCGTTCGCGCTGCCCGTCAAGTATGACGCGGCCGTCTGCCTGTGCGAGGGGGCGTTCGGGCTCCTCGGCGAGGGCGACGATTCGATCGAACAGCCGCTGTCCATCCTGGGCAACCTGTCGCGCTGCCTGAAGCCGCAGGCGAAGGTCGTGTTCACGGTGCTCAACGGAGTCGCCATGCTGCGCCGCTACCAGAACACCGACGTGGCGGCAGGCAGCTTCGATCCGCTCGGGTTGGTCGAGTCGTCGGCGATGCCGCCGCAGGCAGGGCTGGCCGCGATCGCGGTCCGCGAGCGTGGGTTCGTGCCGACCGAGCTGCGCCTGCTCTTTCGCCTCGCGGGCCTCGCGGTGCTCGACATGTGGGGCGGGACGGCCGGCAACTGGGGGCGCCGGCCGCTGGATCTCGACGAGATGGAGATCATGGTCGTGGCGCGCAAGATTGGCGAGCCGGCGTAGCCGGCGACGCGAAGACGGCGCGCCATCGGCGCCCGCGCCCCGCGACAATCGCCGGTGGGCCGCGCGCCGCGCGTTGGCTATCTTCCGCCCATGCACCGGCCCGTGTCCCTGCCGCGCCTGCTTCGTTTCTGGCTGCCGCTGGAGGCGACCTGGCTCATGATGGCCGTCGAGGGCCCGTTCCTCGCCGCGGTCATCGCCCGGCTCGCCGATCCCACGCCCAACCTGGCCGCGTACGGCATAGCCTACGCGTTCGCGATCATCGTCGAGGCGCCGGTGATCATGATGATGTCGGCGGCCACCGCGGTCGTGGACGCCCGGCCCGGCTATCTAGCGTTGCGGCGCCTGGCGATCGCCCTGAACGCCAGCCTCACGCTCGTGATGGTGGTCGTACTGGCGACCCCGGCCATGGGCTGGCTCCTGCGCGACCTCTTGCGGCTCACCCCGGAGGTGGCGCGGCTGACGGAACGAGCCCTGTGGGTGCTTCTGCCCTGGCCGGCGGCGATCGGCTACCGGCGCTTCTACCAGGGCATCTTGATCCGGGCCGGCCTCACGCGCCGGGTGACGTGGGGCACGGTCACGCGGCTGGCGGCCATGGCCGCCGGCGCGCTGCTCGCGCGCGGCGCCGAACTGCCCGGGGTCATGGTCGGCGCGGTGGCGCTCACCTGCGGCGTGTGCGTCGAGGCGGCGGCCAGCCGGCTCATGGCCTCGGGTCCGGTACGGCGCCTGGCGCCGGAGAGCGCGCATCCCGACGCGACCGACTTGAGCTGGCGCGGCTTGAGCGCATTCTACTGGCCGCTCGCGCTGACGAGCACGATCGCGCTCGCGATCCATCCGCTGGTGACGTTCTTCATGGGCCGCGCGACGGCGCCGCTCGAATCGCTGGCTGTCTTGCCGGTGCTCAACGCGCTGGTGTTCATCTTCCGCACGCCGGCCTTGAGCTACCAGGAGACGGCCATCGCCATGCTGGGCGAGGGACGTCAGAACCGACGGCCGGTGCTGCAGTTCGCCGGCTGGCTGGCTGGTTTGTCCACGTTGGGCCTGCTGGCGGTGGCCTGGACGCCAGCTGCGTCGTTCTGGTTCGTCACCGTGTCGGGCCTCTCGCCGGACTTGGCGGCGTATGCGGTGGCTCCTCTGCGCATCCTCGGCTTGATGCCCGCGCTGTCGGTGCTGCTCAACCTGCAGCGCGCGATCCTCGTGCACGGCCGCGATACCAGGCCGGTGACCGCGGCCAGTGCCGTCGAACTAGGCGGACTCCTTGCCGTGCTCAGCGCGGGGGTGCTGGGTTTCGGTTTGGTAGGCGTGACCGCCGCGGCGATCGCGTTCATGATGGGGCGGCTGGCTGCGAACGTGGCGCTGGCCGGACCTGCGCGGCGGGTCTTGCGGCGGTCGTAAGCGCGAGCGCCAACGCAGCGCCCCGCCCTACCTGACCACTCCGTCGTCCGCCGTGCTGCGTTCCTGTCGGCGCAGCCGCGCGAACATATCGCGCAAGTCGCGCACGCCGCCCCAGGTGAACCACACCACGACGATGCCGGACGCCGCGAACTGGATCAGCAGGAAGACTTTCCAGAACGAGATCCAGGCGGCGTCGCCGACAGACCGCGTCAGGTTGATCACGGTGCCGGCGACGAAGACGGCGAACCAGCCCAGCGTCCAGGCCTGGGTCATCAGGTAGAGCGCCTTGTCGCCGCGGGTGAATTCTTCGGTGAACAACAGCAGCCGGTGGCCGCGGGGCAGCGGCATCGTCGCGCGCATGTGGTCGCCTTCTGCTGCCCAGCGGCCGCGGTGCAACAGGCGGTCGAGGTCCACCGGCTCGCGCGGTTGCCGCCCCAGCAGGGACACCAGGGCGTAGACCACGGTCGACGCCGCCATGGCGATCGCCCAGAACACCTGGCCGTTGATGGGGAAGGCAGGGTCGTTCTGCTGCAGGACGATGCCGCCGACGGAGACCACGGCGCCCGTTGCGAGCGCCGCCCAGGCCGCTGCCCCGGTGCCCCGCCGCCAATAGAGGCCGCCGATGATCACGGCGCCCGATCCGCCGGCGAAGATCGCGCCGGTGATCGCGAAGAACAGGAAGATGTACTGGCTCTGCTGGAAAAGCAGCGAAAAGAACAAGACGAAGACGGTCACGCCCAGGATCGCCAGCCGCAGGGCCCTGAGGTGCGCGCGCGGCGACAGCGGCCGGCCGCGCCGCAGCGGCAAGAGCACGTCCTGCACGAAGATGCTGCCCCAGGAGTGTGCGTAAGACTCCTGTGTCGACAGGAAACAGGCCAACATCACGGCCGCGAACGCGCCGAGCAGTCCCGGCGGCAGGAGTTGCTGCAATACGAGCGGTGCGCGGAGCTGGCTACGGATCGCCTCGCGGTCGATGCCGGCCAGAGTCTGGTCGACTTCGCGGGCAAGCGGCACGAAGTCGGGATGATGCAGAACGGCGTAGATCACCACCGCCGCGAAGACCAAGAACAGACCCTGGGGCATGCTCTTCCAGAGTGCGAGCGCTTGGCCCATCTTGGCCTCGTGCGCGGAGCGGGCCGAGGCGTTGTAGGCCTGTGTCCCCTGCCAGGACATTTGCCCGTAGATCACGCCGTACACGCCGATCAGGAAGTACCAGAAGTTGAAGTCACGGACGTGGCTGGTGCGGAACGGATTGATCAGCGACGCCTGCTCCGGTGCGGCGGCGAGCGCGCCGAAGATCTGGTCCCAGGAGATCGCCTCGACAATGAGGTAGGCGCAGAGCGCCACGAACACCACGTTGATGAACACGCCCTGCACGAAGTTGGTCACGATCACGACGACTTGGCCCCCCAGGTACACGAACACGAGCGCTACCCCGAGCAGCAAGGCCATCACCAGGGGGAACGCCGGCACCGTGACGCCCAGCAATGACAACTCCGCCGGGATACCGCAGTAGGAGAGGAAGAAACGCACGCCGACCGCGGGGAAGATGCCGAAGTTCACGATGCCGGACAGGAACGCGATCAACCCGGCGAAGACGCGGAAGCTGCGGCCGTAGCGGCGTTCGAAAAACTCGGCCAGGGTCAGGCAGCGGGTCTGGCGGAAGCGGTACAGCACCCAGCCGCTGAGATGGATGATCAACAGGACCACGCTCATCGACAGCGACCACCAGATCATCGAGAATCCGGCGACGTAGTTCATTTCCAGGTTGCCGATGATGGTGATCGCGCCGAGGGCTGCGGCGCCGCCCGCGACGCTGACGAGGTAGCGGCCGGCGGTACGGCCGGCGGCGAGGAAGTCGGCCACGCTGCGCGTGCGGCCGCGGCTGAGCCACAGCCCGCCCAGCATCAGCAGCATGATCGCGGCGATGGGGAGCCAGTCCAGTGGGGTCAGGGTCACGGCGCCTGCCGGACCGCGGTCCCGGTCGGTATCGTCACGGCTACCTCCGGCCAGAGGCTTGCGCGGTGGGAAAGGGTCATTTACCGCGATCTCGAGCCTAACACGGTGTCCTCGGAACGACAATCGCCGGGGGTAAGGATGCGATGGATCCGGGCTCATGGCTGTGCTAAGATCGACAGGTAGAATTTCCTGAAGGAGCGCCATGAAAGGCCCGCTCGAGGCAGCCAGCCAACGGTTGCGCACGGCGTTCGACCTGTTCGAGGCCGGCTGTGAGATGAAGCGCATGGCATTGCGCCGACAGTATCCCGGCCTCAACCAGGACGACGAGCGCCGTTTGCTCGGCCAGTGGCTCCGCGACAAGGAGGTGCCCCTGGCGAACGTGCCGGGCTTTCGGCTGCGGAAGGAGGACGCGTGACGCGCTTGGCGCGCATCCTGTTGGATCTGCAGCGAGACCTCACCCGGCTGGACATCGCGTGGGCGCTGGTCGGCGGTTTGGCGGTCTCGGCAAGAGCTGAGCCGCGTTTCACTCGCGATATCGACATGGTGGTCGTCACGACACAGGACACCGAGGCCGAGGAGCTTGTTTTTGCCCTGCGCCGGCGCGGCTATATCATCGCCGCCAGCGTCGAGCACGCCGCGACCGGCCGCCTCGCCACCGTTCGACTATTGCCGCCAGATGAATCCGAGAATGGGATCATTGTCGATCTGATTTTCGCCAGCAGCGGGGTCGAACCGGAGATCGTCGCCGCTGCCGAAACGATGGAGATTTTTCCGGGCGTCGCCGTCTCCATTTGCAGAACCGCCCATCTAATCGTGCTGAAGATCCTGGCGCGCGACGATGAAGCGCGCCCGCAAGACCAGGTCGATCTTATGATGTTGGCCGGCGTGACCAGCGCCGACGACTGGGACGAAGCGACCCGCATCGCCGAACTGGTCACGGAGCGGGGTTATCACCGCAATCGCGATCTCGCGACCGCTCTCGTGGACCTGCGCACTCGCGCGCGAGCACGATCCTGACGCCCGTTCCCGCCCGTGCAGTCCAGATCCGGTAATCGACCGTCGCGCCGGTCGACTGTCATGCCAGTCGACTGTCATGCCAGTCGACTGTTGATTCGAACCGCCGTCATGCCGTAGGATGACCCGGTTGTTGCCTGTGCCCGCCACCCCCCCGTTTCGAAAGGTGAACGCCATGGCCCACGCCCCCAAAGACGCGATCGCCGGTCTGCCCGCCAACGCGCGCCGGCCTCTCGAAAAGGGTGAACGCTACGTGCCGGTGATGCCGCAGGAGGCGGTACTGGAAGTCACCAGGCGCTCGGTGAGCTTGGGCCTCGTTCTGTGCGCCGTGTTCGCGATGTCGGCCGCCTACGTGGCCTTGAAGCTGGGACAGGGCATCGAGGCCGCGATCCCCATCGCGATCCTCGGCATCGGCTACTCGAGCATGGCCAAGCGCCGCAGCACGATCCTCGAGAACGTCTTCGTGCAGTCGATCGGCGCCAACTCGAGCCACGTGGTCTCGGGGGCGGTGTTCACCATCCCGGCCCTGTACATGCTCGCGGCCGAGCCCGGCACCGGCGTCGCGCAACCGCTGGTCTGGCAGGTCATCACCGTC
>JAQULN010000126.1 GCA_028718575.1 Candidatus Krumholzibacteriia bacterium
GTGCCGACGGCGATCTTGCGCATCAAATGCCGGGCGCGATAGGTGCTCATGGGTCGCCCGTCGGTCACGGCGCGGGTGACCCAGGGGCCGTCCTCGATGACCGCGCGCATGAAATCATCGGTGACCCGGACCGAGTTGTTGCTGTTCTGGAAGAAGACCGAGCTGTAGGCCTCCCCGTTGAACGATCCGTCGTAGCCCTGGTCGATCAGCGCCCACGCTTTGCGTTCTTCGTTCACCTTGCAGTCGATGAAATCCTCGATGTCGGGATGGTCGGCGTTCAGGATGACCATCTTGGCGGCGCGGCGGGTCTTGCCGCCGGACTTGATCACGCCGGCGAACGCGTCGAATCCGCGCATGAAACTGACCGGTCCAGAGGCCTGCCCGCCGGTCGAAAGTGTTTCCCGGCTGGAGCGCAGGGTCGACAAGTTGGTGCCCGTGCCGCTGCCGTACTTGAAGAGCAGTCCTTCGGTCTTGGCCAGGTCCAGAATACTGGCCATGCTGTCGTTGACAGCGTTGATGAAGCACGCGGAGCACTGGGGCTTCTTCTCCACGCCGACGTTGAACCAGACCGGGCTGTTGAAGGCCACGTGCTGATGCAACAGCAGGTACTTCAACTCGGCGCCGAAAATCTCACAGGCCTCGACCGAGGCGAAGTAACCATCGGCCAGTCCCCAGCCCGTGATCGTGTCGGCCACCCGACCGATCAACTGGCGCACCGACGACTCGCGATCGGCCGCTCCGAGCCCGCCGCGGAAATACTTACTGACGACGACGTTGGTCGCCATCTGGCTCCAGTTCGCTGGAATCTCGACGTTTTCCTGTTTGAAGAGGACCTCGCCCTTGTCGTTGGTGATGGTCGCGGTGCGGCGCTCCCAGGGGACCTGGTCGAAGGGATCCCGGCCTGCTGTGGTGAAACGCCGTTCCAGGGAGAGACCCTGCACGGTATCGACGTCGTTGCCGGCCGCCAGGCCGGAAGCGAGAACGGTTTGCTCGGCCATGCCGGCGAACAAGACGTCGTCCGCTGCCGCTGCGCGTTGCTTGTTCTGGAATTGTTCCTTCATGGTGCAATGGCTCCTTCGTCCTGCGGGAACTCGTGACGCGATCCATCGCGCCATGGTCCACGACCCGTCCCGTAAAATTTCGGCCAAGATCCGATTGAAGTACCGGGTCTATTCCCAACGCCTATTTCGCGGAGAAAACTATTCATAGCCCAAGATGTTGGGGCGGATCATACGCCTCGATACATTCCCTTGGGGATCGGTACTATCTAACAGTTCTCGCGGTCGGGCCAAGAGCTTTTTCCGTGACCGGGCTCTTGCTTAAAGATTTTCACTAGCTGCGGGGGTGTTAACGTTATGCAAATCGGCCAGCAAGCGAGTCCGGGCAGGGTCAAAAAAAATCGCGCCGTCGCCGGTCGCGGCCCGGCGGAACCCTCCCGGACGGTTCAACGATGCCGCTCCGCAACGCTGTGTATCGACTTAAAACATTGTTATATTATTAGTTATGACCATCGTCGTCGGACGTCGAAACCGGTTCCGCGCCGGACCCGCCGCCGAACGCGCCGAGGATTTCCTGAACGATCGCGAGGGCTCGCTGCCGGCCCGTCCGGAATGCGTCCAGCATCTCTTGCTCGGTGCCAACGGCGCCCATGGGATCGGTAAACGGCCGGCGCCAGTGGCGTGCGGGCTCCCGTAGTTCCGGCAGGTAGCGGCCGGCGTCCGCGCTCAGCGTCACGACGAGATCGAACGCATCGAGGTCCAGGCCGTCGATCGATTTGGGGTGGTGGTCGGCCAGACTCAGGCCGACTTCGCGCATCACCGCCCGCGTGCGCTCGCTGATCGGATAAACCAGTAAACCGGCGCTCGCCGCACGCCAGTGAGCCGGGAACAGGCGGCGTGCCCATGCTTCCGCCATCTGGCTGCGGCAGGAATTGGCCGTGCAGACGAACAGGACGTTCACGGCGTCAGGCACCCAAGAGCGCCAGCATGCCGTCCAGGTCGCGCAGCGCAGGGTCGGCATCGGCCAGGGTCCGGTCCGGATCCAGCCCGGCAGCCGTCAGCGCGTCCTCGAGCGCCGCGTCGTCGACCACCGGCGCCCCGCCATCGTGGCCGCGCTGCGACGCCAGCAGGTCGGCCGCGGTAATGAGCGCCGCGAGGCGATTCTCACTGCCGGCACCGTGGTGTTCGGCGATCACCGCCACGAGATCGACCGGGAAGTTCCACGATTCGGCCAGCGCCGCGCCGGCCTGCGCGTGGTCGAAACCCAGAAGCTGCCGCTCTGCGGCGAGCAACCCCTCGTAGTCGAGCGACGGCGGCAATTGTTCCAAACCGTCGCGCAGGGGCCGGTCCAGGAGCAGTTTGCCGATGTCGTGGACGACGCCCGCCGTGAAGGCTCGATGCCGTTCCACGTCGGCGGGTCCGACCGGCAGCCAGCGTGTGGCCAGAAGCCCGACCGCGAGCGTATGCCGCCAGAGTTGTCCGCGCGGCAGACGGTAGGCTGTCACCGGAACCTGCAGCAAGCGGCCCATGCTCGCCGCGAACGCCAGCGTGATCACGGTCTGGTTGCCGAGCCGGACGAGCGCCTCGCGGACGCTGCCCACCTCGCGGCGCAAGCCATAGTAAGCCGAGTTGCAGAGTTTCAAGAGATTGGCCGTCAAACCGGGGTCTTTCTCGATGACCGCGAGCACGTCGCTCACGGGGGTATCCGGTTCCTCCAAAAGAGTCAGCAGGCGGGCGCTGCTGGCGGGCATCGCCGCCAGTTCCGGCGTCCTGGCGACCAGGTCGGCAAGTTGCACGCTCATGGGCTCACTCCGGTCCAAAGCCTGGGACCTCAAGCGCGATCGGCCGTCAGCATGCCACAGATGGTGCGCCGCGCCAATCCCCGCTTGCGCCGATCCGAGAACGCGCGCCCTGGCACGCATCTGACCTTTCGCAGCCGGTCCTTCTTGAACAATCCGGGCTTCTAGAAATCGTAGACCCGGTGCCGCGCAAAGGTCCAGTCGCCGCTTCGCACCGCCACCGGGGCCAGAGACTCCTGCCGTAGCAACCGGCCGCTCGTGTCGCGCAGTTCCACTTCCAGTTCATGGACGCCGGCCGGCAGCCGCAGCCGCACCAGGTGGATGCGCTCGGGCAGGGTCAGCCAACTCCGCGTGTCGGCCGTCTCGGTGGCAGCGCCGAGAATATTGGCCAGAACCCCGAAGGCCCGGCCCTGTTTGTCGACCTCGCGCGTGGCCAGATACTTGGTCAGACCGCGCAGAACCGTCTTGAACAGGAGTGTGGGTTGTTCCGCCGCGAACGTGACCGAGGCGGCGGCGGCCGGGTGATGGGCCACGCTCGCGGCCACCATCCCGCCTTGGGGCGCACGCACCGCCACGAACTGGACGGCGGCGGGGGCGGCCTGCAAGCCGGGCACGGCGACCGTCAACCAGTACTTGATGCGCACGGTGTTAGGGTAGACATAGCCGCCATGCGCGCGCGTCGAGAGATCCCAGGCCCAAGCGCGACGGTCGTCGTCACGGTCCGACTCGAAGATCGGCAGATTGAGCTTGGTCTCCCGGCGCAGCGGCACGAACCCCACCTCCACCAAGACGACGACCTCGCCCTGGCCCGGTGCCGGTCCGCGGGCGGCGCTCCCTGGACCCAAGCTGTCGGCTGCGGCGAAAACAACAGGACACGCCTCCTGCAATTGCTCGAGTTCAGCCGCGAACCCGAGTTGGCGTCCCGTCCGCCGCAGATCGCCGCCGAGCCAGGGGGGAATGTCCAGAGCCAGGAGCCGGTGAAGATCCTGATAGGCCACGGCGGCGTTGCGGTACGCGATGAAGGCGTCGTTCAGCTCGCCGTCCCAGTCGTACAGCATGCCGGTGAGATAGAGCAGGAAGGGATCGTTGCGCGTGCGCTGGAAATCGCTGGTCGAGCCGCGCTCGATCCCGCCGAGCGTCGCGTCGACGGACTGCGCGAGCAGCAGGCTGGCCTTGCGCGCCTCAACCAGGGCGCTTTCGCGCTCGCCGAGAGCCACGTAGTTCAGGGCGCGGTAGTACGGCACCATGCCCAGCTCGAACGGCCGCGCCCGATAGGCGAGCGCCTGGTCGTTGGTCAGCAGGGATACGGCGCCTTCGCTGAGGCTGCGGGCCTCGAGCTCTCGGGCGGTGTGCTCGGCGGCCGCGAACGCCTCGTTGCTCTCGGCCCAACGGCCGGCCTGGTGCAGGATCATGCCGCGCTCCAGCCAGACCAGCACGGCGTCTTTGCCGCCGGCGCCCTTGTCGAGCGTGGCGAGGGCCAGTTCGTAATCGCCACGCTGGAGCTGAGGGCGCAGATCGGCGAGCTTGGCCGTATACGTGGCGCAGCCGGCGGCCAGGACCGCGAGGACTCCGACCCCCAGCGCGCGCGCAGTCAGCCCACGGCGCAGGGACATCCCTTGCTCCTAGCTGCGGTACTTACGGTTGCTGATAAACTTCTTGGTCTTGGTCTGTCCGGCCCAGACCTTGATATTGGTCTCCAGATCCACCAGATAGGTATCGGTCTGATAGTACTTCACCTGCGTCTTGCCCTCCTGGTCGACGATCGTGTTGAGCTCTCCCAGAAGCATATAGTCGGCGCCGTGCTCGCGGCCCCAGCGGGCCATGGTTTCCTGCGACGCGAAATCCTGCTGCTCGGCCCGTTCCTGGCGAACCTGCTCGCGCTCGTCCGGGCTGGCGACCAACTGGACGCGGCCGCTGGTGATGAACGCGCGCTCGAGGTCCGCGGTCAAAGTCTTCATCGGAATGTGCTCGACCGTCCGGTTGCGAATCGTGCCGACGATGATCGTCGGACGCTTGCCCGCCTCGACAAGGTGGTTTTCCACCCACGCCGCGCCGGTGATCTGAGCCACCAGATCGGCGGCCACGTTTTGGCTGTCGATGTCGTTCCAACTGCCGCTCAGGTCGATCTGCTCCCCAGGATCGACGCGGGTAACAGTCTTGCCTCCGCAGCCGGACCAGAGCGCGAGCGCCGCGACTGTCAGCAGCGGCACGAGAGTTTTGCACACAGACCGCACGTTGGTGCCTCCTTCAACCATGGGTTCGCTGCGGCGCGCCAGCGGCCGCATTCTCTGCAGGAATCTCTACGGACGGCCGGCCGCGACGGTCCTGCGCCACCGACGGCGCGCCACGGCTCCGCGCGGACGATCATGCCGGTTGCCGGCAAGACGTCAAGACACTTCCGGCGGAATTTGGTTCCCGCCGGGCAGCGCCGGCCGCACCAGCAGCATGACCTCGCGCCGAACCTGGACCGTGCCCGGCGGCGAGCCGGGCGACTTACTGACGTAACGTGCCCGCGCCGCGGTGACGGCAACCTGCTTCGCGCCGCGTTTCTTGCAGTGCCAGGCAGCGATGGCCGCGGCCGCTCGCACCGTGGCGCGGTCGGGATCCGCGCCGGCCGGCACTTGGAGCACAACATGGCTGCCCGGCAAGCCCCGCACGTGAAACCACCAGTCATTGGCGCGGGCTACGCGCAGGCTCAACCACTCGTTGTCACGGTCGGTGCGGCCGGCCAGAACCGTCCAGCCGCCGGGCAGCGTATAACGATGCAGGCGCGCCGACTTTTCGTCGCGCCCGCCCTGGCTTTCGGCGGGACTCATCGCAGGCAGCTCCGCAGGAATTTCTGGAACCCTCGCGTTCGCTTGCCGTTTACCCCTGACGGCGCATATTCTATGCGGTCGGTACCGGCCTGCCAAGCAGCCGGATTTTTGGTGTTTTTTCGTCCTGTAAACTCGTCACCGTCTGACCTGCAAGGAGAGCTTCGGAGATGATCGAAGTTCGCGACGTCACGAAGCGCTTCGGGAACACGGTCGCGCTCGATCAGGTGTCGTTCGAGGTCGCCCGCGGCAAGATCCTCGGCTTCCTCGGCCCCAACGGCGCCGGTAAGAGCACGGCCATGAAGATCATCACCACCTTCCTGGCGCCCGACGGCGGCCAGGTCAAGGTGGATGGGATCGATGTCCTGGAGCAGCCCCTGGCCGTCCGCCGCCGGATCGGCTATCTGCCTGAAAACGTTCCCCTCTACCACGACATGAATGTCGACGAGTACCTGACCTTCGTGGGCCAGGCACGCGGCCTCGACGGCGCGAAGCTGCGCGAACGCCTGGCCTGGTGCGTCGAAGCCTGCGGCCTGCGCACGGAGTACAAGAAGCGCATCCAGGAGCTGTCGAAAGGCTATCGCCAACGCACCGGGCTGGCCCAGGCGTTGATCCACGATCCGGACATCCTCATCCTGGACGAGCCCACCAGCGGTCTGGACCCCTTGCAGATCATCGGCATCCGTAAATTGATCGCCAGCCTCGCGGGCCAGAAGACCGTGATCTTCTCGACCCACATCCTGCAGGAGGTCAGCCCGGTCACCGAGCGGGTGGTGATCATCAACGAAGGCCGCATCGTCGCCGACGGACGGATCCAGGAGTTGACCCAGCAGGCCATGGGCGACAACCGGGTTTTCGTCACCCTGCGCCGCCCGGCCGCCGAGGTAGAGCAGGCATTGCGGGATCTGCCGTCCGTGTCGCGCCTGCGCTATCTGGGCGAGGTCGACGGCAAGGGCAGCCGCTTCGAACTGCGCGCGCCCTTCCAGCAGGACCTGGCGGGAGCCGTCGCCGAGCTGGCCGGCCGGCGCGGCTGGCCGTTGGCCGAGCTGCACGAGTCGCACTATTCGCTCGAAGACACGTTCATCGAGTTGACCCGAGCCGCCACGCCGCAGCAGGAGGTGGCTTGAGATGAACAACACCAACGTCGTCTTCCGGCGCGAGTTCGCCAGCTACTTCAACAGTCCGATCGCGTACATCTTCATCATCGTCTTCCTGTTGCTGACCGGGCTGCTGTTCATGCTCAATTTCTTCCTGATCGGCCAGGCGGACATGCGCGGATTCTTTGGCGCGTTGCCGCTGCTGCTGACGTTCTTCATTCCCGCGATCAGCATGCGCCTGTGGGCCGAAGACCGGCGCCAGGGCACGTTCGAGCTGCTGATGACCCTGCCGATGCGTCCCTATGAGGTGATGCTCGGCAAGTATCTGGCCGCGCTCGCGTTCTTCGCCCTGGCCCTGGCCGGCTCGCTGCCGATCCCAATCATGCTCAATGCTCTGGGCAACCCGGACAACGGGACCGTCGTGAGCGGCTACCTGGGCGCCTTGATGATGGGCGCGCTGTACCTGAGCGTGGGCATCTTCACCAGCGGCCTCATGCGCGACCAGATCTCCGCCTTCATCCTGGGCGTGATGGCCTGCCTGATCATGTGGCTCTTGGGCCAGACCTTCGTGGCCGCGGTCGTCGACGGCTGGATCGACGGTCTCGGCCGCCTCCTGCAGCAATACCTCGGCATGACCGCCCACTTCGAACCCATGCTGCGCGGCGTCGTGGCCTTGGGCGATGTGGTCTACTTCCTGGCCCTCACGGTGTTCTTCCTGTTCCTGAACGCCCTCTGGCTGGAAGGGAGGAAATACTGATGAGCGACAAGCGACGCAACTTCCGCATGACGTTCACCGTGGCGACGATCCTCCTCGCCGGGATCGCCGTCTTCTTGATCTCGGTGCTCGGCAATCTGCCCGGCGCTCGCCTGGACCTGACCGCCGACCAACTGTTCACCATGTCGCCGGCGGCCGGGCGCATCCTCGCCGGGCTGAAGGTGCCGGTGCAGGTCCGGCTCTACATCACGCCGGCCTCGCGCATGCCGACGGAGTTCAAGAACCTCGAAC
>JAQULN010000127.1 GCA_028718575.1 Candidatus Krumholzibacteriia bacterium
CGCGCATAGTCTGGGACTGACAAGCGACGGCACGATCGTGGCTTGGGGGAGCAACTCGGTCTGAGAGTGCAACGTCCCCGCGCCGAATGCCGATTTCATCGCTGTTGCTGGAGGCGGTGAACACAGCCTTGGTCTAAAAGGCAATGAGACCATCGTCGCTTGGGGTACCAACGCCAGCGGTCAGTGCGATGTCCCAGAGCCGAACGCAGACTTCGTTGCTGTCGCTGGAGGCTGGCACCTCAGCCTGGGGCTCAAGAGCGACGGCGCGATTGTGGCTTGGGGCAGTAATTATTATGGCCAGTGCGATGTACCCGAGCCGAATGAGGACTTCTTCGCCGTGACAGCCGGCAGCGAACATTGCCTCGGGCTCAAGAACGACAAAACGATCGTTGCCTGGGGGAGAAATGACATGGGCCAGTGCGATGTCCCAGCGCCCAATAGCGATTTTATCGCCGTCGCAGGCGGCTTGAGTCACAGCCTGGGGCTCAAGAGCGACGGGACGATCGTCGCCTGGGGAAGCAACAGCATGGGCCAGTGCAGTATCCCGGAGCCGAATACGGACTTCGTCGCCATTGCCGGAGGTAACAACCACAGCCTGGGGCTCAAGAGCGACGGCACGATCGTCGCCTGGGGGTGGAACGGCTATGGCCAGTGTAATCTCCCTTCGCCGAATCAAGACTTTATCGCCATCGCAGCCGGGGCGAATCACAGCCTGGCCATCAGAGACGAGGGTATCACTTCATTAGCAGACGACACCGCTTCGGTTCCCGCCGCTCTTGCCATATGCGCCGTTACTCCCAACCCCTTCAATTCGCGTACAACGATCTGGCTAGATCTCCCGCAAAATGGTACGGTGACCCTTGCCGTTTACGATTACCGCGGACGGTTGGTGCACACGTTGTGGAGCGGCCCAATGGACGCCGGCCGCCACCCAGTGGGTTGGGACGGCATGGACGACCGAGGGTGTCCTGTCGCATCGGGGATCTACCTGGTACGACTGATGACGGCCGCTGGCCGTCAGCAATCGGCAAAAATCACTCTTGCCAAGTAGCTTGTGTGATGAGGATCGTTGGGAGCTCCTGGGCGCGCGCGCGGAAACATCCATCTCGTTCCAGCCTGCTGGAGGCTCGTTGATGGGAGAACAATCGCAGGCTCGCTGCAGGACATGCGGTGCATTGTGGCATGCAGGGCAGTGGACTGAAGGCTGCGTCGAGTGCGGCGGCGGCGCCATGGAAATCGATTGCCTGATCTGTCGCGGCCGCTGCGGTTCGAAATGGGAGCGGGCGGTTCTCGACTCCAACGACTTCGGCGATGCGCATTGGTTCGGCACTTGCCGCCTGTCTCGACCATGATTTGGCTCGCCGGCTAGCGTCGTCGCGACTGAAGCGATCGTCGGAGATAGAGCGGACTGCGCGGTCGTAAGTTTTGTGAGCTGGAGTGAGGCGGGACTTGTTTACGGGAGTCTGATGTATGTCGCAAGCGAAACGGAATCTGATGCTACAGCTCGCTGCATTTGCATGCAGCATGATTGTTGTCATTACATCCGCTGCTGCCATCGATCCTGCGGTCAGCAAAGCCAATTTGATCGGTATCATCGCAGGTTCCTTCGGCGCCGGCGCGCTTCTGATCAACATCATCAAGGATCACCGCGCGCAGCGCGCCGGAGATTGATCGTACAGCTGTTGGTATTTTGCGGTTCCGGCATCCCGCCGAGAGCATCGTCGCGCCTAATCACAGGCCGGAACCAGCCTTGACACTGCGAGATACGCTGGATTATCGTCGCCGCGCCAAGTCGCTATCGCTCCAAGCCTTTCGTGCGATCTGCCGGGATATCAGCGGAGGAATCCCATGCCCGGGATCTTTGGTTTTCGTCTGCGGCGGCCGGGCCTCGACGCAGATCGGATCGCTGAACGCCTTGCCGGCGATCTCCGTCTCTTCGCGTGGCAGCGCCAGGCGGTCCTGTCGACGTCCGAGCCGGCGGTCAGGCTGGGAGTGGTTTGGAATGAGCTTGCGCCGGCCGCGCGCGGTGCATCGTTTTTCGCCGACGAGCACGTGAGCTGTGTTCTCGTCGGCTACATTGCGCGGACCCGCGAGGATTGCCGCGCTGCGACGGCATTGGCGGAGAGCCGCCATGCCGAGGCGGCGGTCCTGGCATATCGCCGCTTCGGGACAGGCTTCGGTGCGCGGCTGGAGGGCCCTTTCGCATTGGTCTTGTACGACGACCGCGACGGCGGTCTGTACGGCGTCACCGAGCGCCACAGCTTGACGGCGCTCTATCGTCACGACGGACCCAACGGCGTCTGTTTCAGCTCCATGCTGGGCCCTCTCGCCCGCAGCGGTCTCTTCGAGGCGCGCGTCGATGCCGCGGCGATCGCGACCCAGCTCGGCCACAGCCATCTGTTCTACCGGCAGACGCTGCTGCGCGACGTCGAGCTCCAGGATGCTGCGGTGATCGCCACCTCCCGCCCCGGCGAGATGACATGCAAGATCGAGCGCTACTGGCACTACGGTTGGGACGGCCCGCGCGACAACGCGCCGTTCGCGCGCAAAATCGACGACGTTTGCGACACCCTGCTGGAAGCGACCGACCGCATCGTCGAACTGCCGGGCCGTCTCGGAGCGAGCCTCTCCGGCGGCCTCGATTCCCGGCTGATGGTGGGCTTGGCGCACCGGCAGGGCGCGGAGTTCACCCCGTGGACGTTCGGGACACCGGGAGCCTCGGACCTGCAGGTCGCTGCCGAGGTCTGCCGGACGCTCGGTCTCGGCCATGACGTATTTCAACCGTCGGCCGACCGCATTCCCGAATACGCGGCGGATTACGCCACGATCCTCAACGGTTGCGGTCCGCTGCGGAATGCGTTTGCGCTCGACCGCTGTCACGCTTATCGCGGCCGCGTTGATCTCATGCTCAACGGATACCGGGGCGGTGTGGTGCTCGGCAAGGCGATCATCGATCTCGGTCACCGCCATCGCCTGCGCTGGTGGCGAGGCCGGCTCAAGCTGGAGCCGCCGGTCATCTCGCCGAATCTAGAGGACGCCTGCGACGACACGCTGATGAGCGAATACTACGTCGCGCTGAGCCACCAAGCGACGCCGGCCATCGCCGGATGGCTGGTAGAACCGGAGCCTCCGCTCGCGACGATGCTGAGAGAGGCGTTATCGGGACCGTTGGCCGCGACGCCGCCGGAGTACCGGATCGAGCAGTGGACCGAGGAGTACGGCGGGGGTCGCCACATGACCCTGGTGTCGATCTTTGCCGATCGACATTTCTTCAACGATGCCAGCGTGTTCTATGACTACGACGTTCGCGACCGCTGTTTTGCGCTGAGACCGGTCGACCGGCGGGGCAACAAGGCCTATGCCGCCGTGCTGACGCGTCTCCTGCCGAACCTCGCAACGCTTACGTACGCCAACACCGGTCTGCCTGCGAACTACACCGGCCTGCGGCTCTTGGCGCATCGCCTCTGGCGGCAGTCGACGGGCCGGCGGACTGCACGGTCGGGGGGATTCAACGCCACGGACTGGCTGCGGGCGCCCCGGATGGCCGAGTTCTGCCGTGATCTGATGCGCGATCGGTCGTTTTTGGCGCGCCCCTGGTGGCGCGGAGAGGCGATCGCCGCCGATTTCGACGACTGTATGCGCGGTGATCCGCGCCTGATCGCCGAACTCTGGAACGCAGTGACGATCGAGCTCTTCGCCCGTCGTTGGCTCGACAGGTCGACGGGAGGAACGGCATGATTCCGGTGAGTGTCCGCGTCAACCTGCCGCATATAGCCGAGAACGCCGCCAAAGCGACCGCGCTCTGCGAGCAATACGGCATCGAGGTCTGGGGGGTCACCAAAGCCGTGGCTGCCCAGCCCGGGGTCGCACGCGCGATGCTCGACGGCGGCGTCACGGCGCTGGCGGAAACTCGTCTCTCCGCGGTGAGCCGCTTGTACGAAAGCGGGGTTCCGGGGCCCTACTGGCTCTTACGGTCGCCGGCTTACTGCGAAATTCCCGAGTGCGTGGCCTTGACCGACGGCAGTCTGGTTTCGGATCGGGGCGCGCTGGAGTTGCTGCAAGCCGAAGCGCGCCGCACGCAGCGACGGCACGGCGTGCTCGTCATGGTCGATATGGCGACGGGACGCGAGGGCTTCCTGCCGGAAGAGGTCGGATCCGTTTGTCGCATGGTGGCCGAAAGCAGCCATCTCGATCTCGCCGGTCTTGGCATCTACTTCGAATGGCAAGGCGAGGCCGACGTGCAGGCGAAGACACTGGTTCGGCTATGTGATCTGGCCGCCGACATCGGTCGCGAGCTTCAGATGCCGCTGTCCATCATCTCCGGCGGCTCGACCAGCATCATCCGAACACAGTTGCTGCATGACCGCAAGCCTGCCGATATAAACAACCTACGTCTCGGGACGGCGATCCTGTTGGGGATTGCCTCATCGGTGGGGCCCTTGAAGATTCCCGGCTTCCACCAGGACACGTTCGAGTTGAGCGTCGAGCTCAACGAGGTCAAAACGCGCGGCCGACGCCTCGGTCTGCTGGCGATGGGTCACACCGACGCCGATCCCGACTACCTCTTTCCGCTCGATCCCGGTGTGAAGGTCCTCAAAGCGTTCAGCGATCATACGCTCGTGGATCTCGAGGAAGCGGATCCGGCGTTCCGGGCAGGCGAAACACTGCGATTCCAGCTCGGCTACTTCGCGTTGACGAAGCTGATGCATTCGCCCTGGGTCCGGCACGAGTTCGTCCGCTGATAGGCGGCCCAAGGGAGCGGGACCGACATGAAGATGTCTGACCGTGAAGCGAGGAGGAAGCTCATGTTGAGTCGAATAACTGTCGTCACCTTCGCAGCCGTGATGTCGGTACCGTTTGCTGCGGCAGAAACCAGCGGGCCCGAGACGGCGATCGGCTGGCAATCTCCGCCCGCGGACGTGCTGGATGTCCTGCACGCTCCCCAGCTCCCCTGGGTGTGGACCTCGCCCACGGGCGAGCACCTGTTCCTGGCCGACCCCGCGGCCTATCCACCTCTCGCCGAGTTGGCGGCGCCGATGCACAAACTGGCCGGTGTGCGCGTCAATCCCGCCGTCAACGATATCCACGGCCAGCGCGGGGGCGCCTCCCCGCGCCTGGTCCGGGTCGAAGGCGGCGCCGAATCATTGCTCGCGCTGCCTGCCGACGCCGAGGTCCTCGATGTGGCCTGGACGGCAGACGGCCGGCGCTTCGCGCTCGCCGTCCGGCATCGCGATCACATCGGCCTGTGGATCGGCTCGGTCAAGGGCGACCTCACCGAGGTCGTAGGTGTGGCGCTCAATCCCCTCCTGGGTGGCGCCGTGAGCTGGCTGCCCGACCAAAAACGACTGCTCATACGCCGGATCCCGCAGCGCGGCCCGGCCCCCGAACCGCCGGCCATTCCAGCCGGACCGAAGATTCTCGAAGGCGCGCGCGCTGCGGCCCGCTCCACCTACGAGGCGCGGAATCTGCTGCAGACTGCGCACGACGATGCGCTCTTCGAGTACTACGCCACCTCGGAGCTCGCGATCGTCGATGCGGCGACGGGCAAGGCTGAGGTCTTCGGCGACGCGGCTCTCTACACCACGATCGAGTTCTCCCCGGACGGCGAATACATCCTCGTCGAGCGTCTGGTCGGTCCCTGGTCCCACGAGGTGGCCTGGTGGCGCTTTGCCAGCGTGCTTGAGGTGTGGAATGCAAAGGGCAAGCCGGTCGCGCGCATTGCGTCGCTGCCTTTGGCCGACGCGGTTCCCATCCATGGCGTGCCGGTCGGCCCGCGCGGCGTTGATTGGCGCGCCACGGCGGCGCACACGCTCTTCTGGGTCGAGGCTCTCGACGGCGGAAATCCTGTCGCCGAAGTGCCGCACCGCGACCGGCTCATGCGCCTGGACGCGCCGTTCACCGCCGAACCCGAAGAGATTTTCCGGGCCGAGCACCGCATTCTCACCGGCACGTTCGCTTGGGGCGCCGAGGATGGCACACTCATGCTTACTCAGTGGGAGCGCATGCGCCGCTGGCGCTACGTCTGGCTGCTGGACGTGGACGCGGGCACCTCGCGCCTCTGGTTCGATCGCGACGAGGATGACCGTTACGGCGATCCGGGCTATCCCATGTTTCGCCAGCTGCCCAACGGCCGCTGGGTGCTGCGCCAGAGCGGCAGCGCGGTCTACTTCCGAGGCAGCGGCGCGACCGAGCGGGGGGACCGGCCGTTCCTGGATCTGCGTCGCCTGGGAACGAGCGAAGTCGAACGCTTGTTCCGCTGCGATGCGGACCGTTACGAGAACGTCGTGGCCTTCACCGCAGACGATCACCGCTTCGTGATTCGCTCGGAGTCCGCCGCCGATGTCCCCAACTACTACCTGATCACGCTAGGCGAGAAGATCGATGCGTCCGCAGGCGAGGCGACCCGGGCGTTCACTCGCGATCCGATCACCCGGTTCACCGATCCCACGCCGCAGTTGCGCGCGATCGAGAAACGCATCGTTCAGTACGAACGGGCTGACGGCGTGCCGCTCAGCTTCCATCTGCATCTGCCTGCCGGCTACGAGGCAGGCACGGCGCTGCCTACGGTGCTCTACGCCTATCCGCTCGAATACTCCGGCGCGGCCACCGCCGGACAGGTCGCCGGCTCCACGCAGCGCTTCAGTCGCTTCTACGGGGCCTCTCACCTGTTCTTTCTGTTGCGGGGCTACGCCGTGCTCGATCAGACGGCCATGCCGATGATCGGGGATCCCGAGAGGGTCTACGATACGTTCGTACCCCAGCTCGTGGCCGATGCGGAGGCCGCCGTCGCCAAGGCTGTCGAACTTGGCGTGGCCGACCCTGAACGGATCGGCGTGATCGGCCACAGCCACGGCGGGCTGATGGTCGCCAACCTCTTGGCGCATACCGATCTTTTCCGGGCCGGCATCGCGCGCAGCGGTTCGTACAACAAGACCAACCAACCGTTCGGCTACCAGGCCGAGCGGCGTTCCCTCTTCGAAGCTCGCGACGTCTACATCCAGGTCTCACCCACCTTCTTCGCAGATCAGATCAACGAGCCGATTCTGATCATTCATGGCGACGACGACTCCAACCCTGGCACCCTCAAATACCAGTCCGAGGTCTTCTTCGAGGCCGTGCGCGGTGCAGGTGGCACCGCTCGCCTGGTGCTGTTACCGCACGAGGACCACGGTTACCGCGCGCGCGAGAGCGTGGAGCACGTTCTCTGGGAGCAGCTCCAGTGGTTCGACCGCTACGTCAAGGGCGTCGCGGTCGAGGACGGTCCGTGACGGCGGCGGACCGCTGGCCATCGTTGGATGCGTTGAACATTAGAATAGTAACGATATCCGGGCTAAGGATGGAGTACTGAGGCAGAATAGAACAAACGTTCATGCAAGCGCGTCAGCCCGGGTAATCAGGTCGCATAAGTGGCGAATGAAGCGCCCAATGGGCGCCCCGTCGGTTACCTCGTGATCGAATACGACGGAAAGTCCGAGGATCTCGGCTACTCCCTGGCCGGTATTCCGTTTCGCATTTCCACCAATGCCGATCGCCAACGGGTGGATCGATAGTGGAGCACCCCAGGCGAGCATACCGGGAATCGTTGTGTTGACAGATGTCACGACGACGGTGACCATCGTCTTCTTGATTCGGGCCGGGCTCCGTAGCAACGGGCGCCAGAATACTAGATCTCTGACGTAACAGGGCAGGCGAAAGAACGCCGACT
>JAQULN010000128.1 GCA_028718575.1 Candidatus Krumholzibacteriia bacterium
ACAGGTTGGCGAAATCCAGCGGGCCGTCCAGGCTCAGGATCTGGCGGCGCAGGTTCACGTACCGGTGCATGGTGCGCGGCAGGTTTTCCCGCACGGTCGCGACCAGGTTGCGGTAGGTCTGCTCGGAAATGTTGTCCGGCGAAATCGACGCCTGCAGGCAGCTCTCGTAGCCGCGCGCGTCTTTTGTGGCGATGTGGCTCTTGACCACGCCGTCGAGCAACACGCTGAAGGTGGTTTGATACCCGCGCAGGGTGGCGAAGAACCCCTCGGCCGCCTGCTTGCGCACGGCGTACGTCGGCGCGGCGCGCAACGTGGAGAAGTTATTGAGTGTCAGCTGCCGGGGCAGGCCGTCGCCGCCGATGATCTCGGGGAACTTGATGTCCACGCTCAACATGGATTCGTGGGCCTGACTCGGCGTGCCGCGCATCCGGCCGGTGATGGCCATGAGGTTTTCACCGCTAGCATCCAGCGTGTACTCGGCCTGGCGCCATAGCTCGGCGAAGTAGTAGTCCCAGTCCGCCAGCTCTGGATCGGCCGCCAGCCAGCCCTCGATCCTTTCGCGGGGGATGGTCAGCAGTTCCGGCTGGATCCAGCTGATCGCCTGACTGAATCGCGGCCCGAGCTGTCCGACGCGGCCGGCGCGCGTGCGGGCGGTATTGTCGCTCTGATCGATGTCGAAGCGGAGTTGCGCGTACACCCGGAGCTTCATGAACCGGTCGAGCATGGCGTAGAACTGCGCATGCGTCGCCTTGAGCATCGCCGGCGATTCGCCGAGGCGTCCCTGATGCTCCTGCAGTTGCGGAATATCCGCTTCGAAAGCGCCCAGTTCGGCCTCCCATGCCTCGATGGTCGGGAAGATATGCTCCCACTGCCACTGGTACTCGGTAGGGATGCTGGCGCGCGGCGCCGCGGCGTCCGGTGTGAACGCCAGGCAGGGAACCGCCAGCGAGAGGAATACGCCGAGCAGAGCCCAGCCGTGCAGGTGCCATTTCGCGAGCGACGGATTCATGAGGACCTCCAGGGTCTATGGGGCAGGAAGGAGCCCGGTCCGGCCGGACCGGGCTCGCCGGGGAATCGGACGCGGCCGGTCAACGTACCGGCCGACCGAACTTGTCGAAGATCTCAACGGCACGGCTCTTGGTTTCGGGAAGCTGGGGCAGGTCCTGCGGCTCCCAGGCGAATTCGCCCTCGCCGATATCGTGGTAATGCAGCACCCGGCTGTCGACGCCGACAGCGTAGAGATTGTCGCCGCTGGTTCCCCAGATATCGAAGAGGATCAGCTCGTCTTCGTAAAGGAGTTCGGGATCAGAGCCGTCCGGATCGATCTTGAAGATGCGCCCGTCATTGGTCACGGCCCAGATGCGATCGCCGTTGTCGGCGTAGATCCCGTATACGATGGCGTTGCGAACGATGAGTTGGCGCGGGTCCCACGCCAGCCGGTTATCCGGCGTCATGATGAGCTGGAACAGACCGCCGCCGTCGGTGGCGACGAAGTTGCCGCTGAGCCGCTGGGGGTGGGTGGTTGCGCAGGTGACGAGGTTGCGTCCGCCGGCGACCCGGCGCAAGAGCCAATCCGCTTGCGGATCTGACATGAGAATGCTGCCGTCGCTTCCGGTCACCCCATGATGGGCGACCGCAGTCAACAACGGGATGTCGTCACTGACGAGCAGGGTGTCCTCGGGTACCCCCGAGAGTTCGTTGCGGATGAACGCGACGCCGGGGACGCCGACCCAACTGTTGCCGACCAGTTCCCGCATGATGCCGTCATGGCCGCAGACGATGATCCGGTTCTGGAACGAACCTACGGAGTAGAGATTCTTGTCGGTGCCGCTGTTCATCGCCGACCAGCCGCCGGCGCCGCGTCGCAAGATCACACCGCGATGGCCGACGGCATAGACGGTTCCGCTCTCATCGCCCCAGACATCCGTCAAGGCGACGGCCGTGCCGCTTTGCTCCTTCGTCCAGGCGTTGCCATTCCAGTGGTAGATCAAGCCGGGCTGGCCGACGATGAAGATGTCATCTTCGCCCGATCCCCAGATTCCCAAGAACCAGGTGCCGACCGGCAGCGATGGCTCGGCCGGATAGGTCGGGTCGGTGACATCGTCGCTGCAACCGGCCGCCAGCAAAAAGCCCACCGCCATCGCCAGTGCAACACCGGCAAGGGCGTACGGGGCACGAAATGCCCTGACACCTGTCATCTCGGGCTGCTCCCTGTGCTAAAACGCCCACAAAGCGGACTGCGACCAGTGGGACGCGACGGTCGCCGAGGGCCGATTCCGCTAACTTGGTCTTAAAATAACGATTGCTGCCGGGAAAGTCCACAGACAACCGCCGCGCAAGATGACCTTGCCGATCCGCGCGCCTATGACGAAATTGGAGTGCGAGGATCCTCAACCAGGGATGACGCCGTGATCGCCAGTACTCCCGCCGCTGCCGCTGATGTCGCGCTGGTCGCCGAAATTGAGCGGCTTCGCCGCGACCTCAATGCCGTCATCCTGGCCCATTTCTACCAGGAGCCGGCGATTCAAGACCTTGCCGACCACGTTGGCGACAGCCTGTTTCTGGCCCAACGCGCGGCGGCTACCGCCGCCGAAGTCATCGTGTTTGCCGGCGTCCACTTCATGGCTGAGACGGCCAAGATCCTCAATCCGGACAAGCAAGTCCTCGTGCCCGACCTCACGGCCGGCTGCAGCCTTGCCGATGGCTGCCCCGCGGACCAGTTCGCGACCTGGCTGGCCGGCTACCCGGACCACAAGGTCGTCACCTATATCAACTGCTCCGCGGCGACCAAGGCGCTCAGCGACATCATCTGCACGAGCAGCAACGCGGTGCGCGTGGTCGAGAGTTTTCCGGCGGGCCAGCCGCTAGTCTTCGCCCCCGATCGATTCCTGGGGCGCTGGGTCGCCGAGCAGACCGGCAGGGATCTGGTGCTCTGGCACGGCAGCTGCGAAGTGCACGAGGTCTTCAGCGCCATCCGCCTGGAAGAGCTGCGGGAGGCGCATCCCGAGGCGGTCGTGGCGGCTCACCCGGAGTGCCCGGAGGTGATCCTCGATCAGGCGGACCATGTGGGGTCGACCAGCAGCATTCTGGCGTTTGCGCGCCGCACTCCGGCGCGCGAGATCATCGTCGTGACCGAGCCCGGCATCCTGCACCAGATGCAGAAAGAAAACCCCGGCAAGGTCTTGATCCCCGCGCCGGGCGCCGACGAAACCTGCAGTTGCAATCTATGCCCCTACATGCGCAAGAACACGCTCGCGAAACTGGCGGCCTGCATGCGGGAACGCCGACCCGAGGTGTTGGTGGCGCCGGATCTGGCCGCACGCGCCCTCGCGCCCTTGCAGCGGATGCTGGCGCTGGGCTAGGCTGCACTGGCGCGAGCCGCCGGCAACGGCGGTTCACGCGACGCGAACAAGCCGCGGTGCGATCTCAATCGCCGGCGTAGTCGCCGGCCTGGCGCCGCGACAGCGAGATCCGCTTCCGCTTCAGATCGACTTCCAACACGCGCACGGTGATCTCGTCGCCTTCTTGGACCACTTCCCGCGGGTGGTGGATGCGCCGATCCGAGAGTTCGCTGATGTGGATCAGGCCCTCGATACCGGTGGCCAGCAGGATGAACGCGCCGAAATCGACCAGGCGGGTCACCTTGCCCGGGCAATCCTCGCCGACGGGCACGGCGGCCGCTTCGGTGGGCCAGGGATCGGCAGCGAGGCTCTTCATGGAGAGGCTGATTCGCTCGCGGCGTCCCTGTCCCGGGTTCTGAATCTCGACCACCTCGACCTGGACCTCCTGCCCTTGGCGCAGTAGGTCGGACGGGTCGGAGATGCGCTGGTGGCTGATCTGGGAGATGTGCACCAATCCTTCCAGGCCGCCGATATCAATGAACGCGCCGTACGGCATCAACCGAGTGACATGGCCGGTCAGGACGGCTCCGGGCGCCAGGTTCGCGCGGGTCAAGTGGGCATGTTCCTCCCGCTCCTGCTGCAATAACGCGCGGCGCGAGAGCACGATGTTGCGACCGTCCGGACTGATCTCGAGGACCTTGAAGCGCTGGTTCGTGCCGATGAACGGCTGGGGGTTTTCAACACGGCGCAGATCCATCTGGCTGAACGGACAGAATCCGCGCAGGCCGCCGAGATCTACCGTAAACCCGCCTTTGTTGGTGCTGGTGACCTTGCCCTCGATGGGGGCGCCAGCCGCGCAGGCATCCTGGAGCGCTTGGAGCGCCGCCTTCCCCGATTCGCCCGGATGAATGGTCAGGCTGAGCGCCAGGCCGGCGGGCGTCTTGACGACGTAGGCCGTGATCTGGTCGCCGAGCTGACAGGACAGCGCCCCGTCGGCGTCGCGGAGTTGGTCGGCGGCCAGCGGCAATTCGTGACGGGCGCCGATGTCGACGAACACCTCTGAGGGTCCGATCTGTACAACGTTGCCGGTGACCTTGTCGCCTGGTTTCGGCTCGGGCTGAGCGGTTGTGTTCTCCGCGAGGAGCTGCGCGAACTCTTCAGCGTCTTGACGTTCGCCCTCGTCGGCGAAGTCCTGGTTGATGGGATCGTCTTGCATGTCGACTCTCGGTTCTCCTTGGACGAGCATCTGTGGTCGGCGCGCCTTTCGGCCGTCTGACGGACAGGATAACCGATCGGCGGCCCTCTGGCGTGGAAAATTTTGTCCACCAGCCGCCGGCGGTCCGGCGGCAATCCACTTGGTCCGTGCTATTTCCAGTATTCCTCGACGAAGATTTCGCCCGGCGCCTGGCGGGTGTGTTTGCGAAATCCCAGCCGGGCCAGCAGGTCGAGCATGCCCTCGATCATCAGCGGGTTGCCGCAAAGGAAGACGACCGAGCGTTCGGGGGACAGCGGGTGCTCGAGCCTGCGCGCCACCGTGCCGTCCTCGAACAACCGGTTCACATATCCGACCTCGCCGGTCCAGCCGGGGTCGCGTTCGGGATGATCGATGATCGGCAGGTAGTGGAAATTCCGGTAGCGCGCGGCCATCCCTTCGAGTTCGGTGCGGTAGCCGAGGTCGTACGCGACGCGGCTGCCGTGCACGACGACCGTCCGGTGACCGGCGTCGAAGGCGTAGCGCGAGCGCAACATGCTCAGATAAGGCGCCAGGCCGGTTCCCGTGGCCACGAAGACGATGTCCTTGCCGGGCGGCACGTCATCGAGGGTGAACATCCCGACGATCCGGCGTCCGACATGGATCCGATCGCCCTGGTTGAGCGCGAACAAGCGGGGGGTCAAGGCGCCGCTGCGCACCAGGGCGACGAAGAACTCGAGGTATTTGCCCTGCAAGCTGGAGGAGGTGATCGAGTAGGCGCGCCGGATGAGCTTGTCCGCCGGCGGGGGAGTCGGTTCTGGGTCGGCCGCGTGCCAGCGCGGCGCCGCCCCCAGCAACCCCAGCGTCGTGTACTGGCCCGCCTGAAACGGCGGGACTTCCTCGTCGGGCGTGACCTGCAGGACGAGCAGGCCGTGGTTGATCTCGTATCGCATGGTCACCGTGGCGTTCAAGTCACTGGACATGGGCTCTCCCGGTGCGCAACCGGCGGTTGGTGGACTGACAACGTCGCAATGCCCGGCGAGCCGGGACCGCTGGGCGACCATGATAGCACCGGCGTCGGCGGCCCCCAAGGCGCGAATCCAGCGGAACGGACGGTCGGCCCGCGCCCGGCGATCAATTATTGACAATATTGGTATTGTATATAATTTAGGATTAGTATTATCCGGTAAGCGCGATCGTCGCCGTTTCGGAATTCGCCGGTTGCGGCAGGAGCCCGGTCGGTCGTCGCCAACGCAGCGGGTGGGTCCATCGCCTCGCGCAAAGAGGAACGGTGGTGTGATGCTGAGGATCACCAAAGCGGAAGACCAGGCCGTCAGGCTGGTCATGCAACTGGCGGTATCCGGCGAGCAGTTGACCCTGGGCCAGCTTGCGCAGTTGGAGGGGTTGCCGGAGCCGACCGTGGCGAAGTTGCTAGGGCAATTGCGCCGGGGCGGCGTCGTCGAGGCCGTCCGCGGGCGGCACGGCGGTTACGCCTTGGCCGCGCCGGCGAGCGAAATCACGGCCGCCCAGGTGCTGCGCGCTCTGGGCAACGACCCCGCGCCAGCACACCACTGCGTTTCCGACCCCGCCAGCGGCGGCGCTTGTCCCCGCACCGCCGATTGCGGTCTGCGGGCCGTTTGGCGCCACTTACAGCTGCAGGTGGCGGCCTTACTCGACCAGACCAGTGTCGCCGATCTTTTGCAGGTGGAGCGGCGCGTCGGCGGCCACCTGCAACAACTATGGCCGACGGGACCCGAGCAACGCGATTCCCACGGCGCTGGGCGCGCCCTGACTGAAGGAGCTTGACCGACGATGAGCGATACCAGGGAACAGATCCGCGAAAAACAAATCCTTTTGGAGTGCCGCGGCGTTCATGTCTACGTCGAGGACAAGGAGATCGTCAAGGGCGTCGACCTCCAGGTGCGCGCGGGGCAGAAAGCGGCGCTGATGGGGCCCAATGGTTCGGGCAAGTCGACGTTCGCGGCGGCGTTGATGGGCCATCCCGCCTACCGGGTCGAGGGCGAGATCACCTTGTGCGGCGAAGACCTGACCGGCCTCGCCCCCGATGAGCGCGCCCGCCGCGGCCTGTTTCTCGGTTTCCAGTATCCGGTCGCGGTGCCGGGTGTGACTGTCGCGAGCTTCCTGCGCGCGGCGTTGTCCGCGCGTCTGGGGCGGGACGTGCCGGTGCGCGAGTTCCGCGAGCAGTTGTATGCAGCGTTCGACATGCTGGGCGTGCCCAAGGACTTCGCGGGTCGCTACCTCAACGACGGATTTTCCGGGGGTGAGAAGAAGAGGCTGGAGATCATGCAGATGCTCTTGCTGCAGCCGCGGGTGGCGCTACTGGATGAGACGGACAGCGGCCTCGATATCGACGCGCTGAAGGTCGTCTCGGCCGGAATCAACCGCGCGGCCGACCCGCAGACGGGCGTGCTGATCGTGACCCATTACCAGCGGATTCTCGCCTACATCCAGCCCGACGTCGTGCATGTCTTCATGGACGGCCGCATCGTGCGCTCCGGCGGTGCGAGCCTCGCCCTGGAACTGGAGGCTCGCGGCTATGACTGGTTGGCCGAACCGGTCGCGGCGTCCGGATCGGCGGCGGCGAAAGGAAACATGTCATGACCACCGAGCGCGTGCGCGAGCTGAACCTTGATTACGAGCAGAAGTACGGGTTCGCCGATCCGGACGCTTACCTGCACAAATCGCCCAAGGGCTTGTCGCACGAGACGGTCGAAATGATCTCGCGGTTTAAAGCCGAGCCGGATTGGATGCGGGAGTTTCGGCATCGGGCCCTCGACACGTTCCTGGCCAAACCGCTGCCCCACTGGGGCAACCAGGAACTGCTTGGCGCCATCGATTTCGCCGACATCCACTACTACGTGCGGTCGACGGAGGAATCGGTGAACGACTGGGACGACGTGCCGGAGAACATCAAGCGGACGTTCACGCGGCTGGGTATTCCGGAGGCCGAGCAGAAATTCCTCGCTGGAGTGACCGCTCAGTACGATTCAGAGGTCGTTTACCATTCGATCCGCAAGGATCTCGAAGCGATGGGCGTCGTGTTCACCGACATGGACTCGGGCCTCGCCAAGCACGCGGACGTGGTGC
>JAQULN010000129.1 GCA_028718575.1 Candidatus Krumholzibacteriia bacterium
CCGACTACAAACTGCCGCCCAACAGCTCGATCGAGACGTACGCGATCACCACCGAGAATTACTACCTGGTCTATCCGACGAATTATCACGAGTACGAGCGGTTATACCGCGACAGTTTCCAGCATGGAGGCATCAGCCTCGAGGAGATGATCTGCCCGTTGGCGGTATTGCGTCCCCGTTAGCCCGGGTTCTGCAGGCAGGATCGGTGGCGTATGGGCAGACCCGCACGCATCGGCCAGGCTGGCGGCACAGGAGCAGGCATGGATTCCCGGATCATACCCGAACCCGCCGGCTTTGCGCGGTGCCGGTTGACGCACGGGCCAGCGGGCACGCGCGCCTTGGGGCGAGACCTCGCGGGGGTCGTGCGGCCCGGCGACGCGGTGCTCGTGTATGGAGAACTGGGCGCCGGCAAGACCTGCCTGATTCAAGGGCTCTGCGCAACCCTTGGCGTGAAAGAGGCGGTGCTCAGTCCGTCATTCACCCTGATCAACCGCTACCAGGGCCGGTGGACCATCGATCATCTCGACTTCTACCGCGTCGCTCCGGAGCACGATCTTCACGATATCGGCGTCCTGGAACTCCTCGATGAACTGGCCGATCGCCGCACGGTGCTCCTGGCCGAGTGGCCGCACCGCCTGGCACCGTTGCTGGCGCGGCGCGTCGAACTCTTGGCGGCTGGGGGCGGGCAACCGGACCAACGCCGCTGGTACGCGCGCGGCGTGCCTGAACTGCCGGCGGCCTGGGCGGTCTTGTTTCCGGAGGCGAACCCGGCGTGCTGATCCTGGCGATCGATACGGCGACGCCGAACGGACGCTTCGCGCTGGCCGCTGACGGCCGGTTGTTGGCCTATCAACCCTACAACGTCACGGGTAGCTACGCCGATCGCCTGCTCCCCTTGATCGAGAACCTGCTCGCCGGGGCGGGGCGTCGTCTGGCCGAGGTCGAATTGATCGCTGTCGCAGACGGACCGGGCAGCTTTACCGGTGTGCGCATCGGCGTGGCCACGGCCAAGACGCTGGCCTGGGCGCTGGGCGCGCAGTTGGCGGCCGTGTCCACCCTGGCTGCCATGGCGGCCGACTTGCTGCAAGCGCATCCCGAGCGCGAGACCGCCGTGCCGGTTTTGGACGCTCGCCGCGGCGAGCTGTTCGCTGCCGTGTATCGGCGCGCCGGCGGCTGGGTCGCGGAACTCCACGCGCCGGCGTGCCTGCCGCCGGACGCCTGGTGGGAGAGGCTAGCGGCGCTGGTGCCCGACGTCGAACGTCCGGTGTTCGGCGGCGACGGCTTGGCGCTGCTGGTAAGGCAAGACGAAGCGCTGCGACCGGCGCTGACGGCGCTCGGGCTGCCGGCGCCGCGAGCCTGGAGCGCGGCGCATCCGGCCACGGCCCGCGCCATGGCGCTGGCGATGGCCGACCCGGATCTGAGGTCCCGCACGGTGCGATCGCCGTTCGCTCTCGTGCCGCGCTATCTGCGCGGCGCCGACGCGGAACTCATCCGGCATCTCGACGCCACGCCGGTCGCGCCGGACCAGCGCGTGGACATCCACATCGGCCGGCCGCCGCAAGAAGGCGCGCCATGACGGTAGCCGAGTTCCAGATTCGCAGCGGAGGCCCCGCCGACCTCGCGGCGATCGCGGCCATCGAGCGAGCGAGTTTCGGGGATCCTTGGTCGCCGGCGGCCCTGCTCCAGGAACTGACCCCCTCGCCGTTGCGTCTGCCTCTGGTAGCATTTCGCGGCGCGGAAGTGGTAGGATACCTGATGGCTTGGCGCAGCGCGGATCAGCTGCACATCCTCAACCTCGCGGTCTCGCCCGCCTGGCGCCGCTGCGGGGTGGGTGCACGCCTCTTGCAGGCCGCTCTGGCCGAAGCCGCGAGCTGCGAGTTGGCGGAGGTCACCCTGGAAGTGCGGCCGGGTAACGCGGCCGCGCTGGCACTGTACGGCAGTTTCGGTTTCCGGTCGGTCGGTGTCCGCCAGGGGTATTACGCCGACACCGGCGAGGACGCCTTGATCTTGACGCGGGCGCTGCAGGATTGACCCGCTGCGCGAATGCGAGGAGTGAGCAATCGTGTCCTGGCTCAATCGTGCTGCGCGTGGCATCCGCGCCCTGACTCAGAAGAAAGTGGTGCCGGACAATCTCTGGCAGAAATGCCCGGGTTGCGGGGAGATCCTGTACCGTCGCGAACTCGATCGTCATTGGAACGTCTGCGGCGCCTGCGGCTATCATCTGCCCCTGTCCGCGCCGCGGTATCTGGATCTGCTGCTCGACAACGGGACCTGGGAAGAGTTGTACCCCAGTGTGACGAGCACCGACCCGCTCGGCTTCAAGGACAGCAAGCGCTATGTCGACCGGCTCCGCGCCGCCCGCAAACAGACCGGTCGCGAATCGGCGGTGATCACCGGCTGGGGACGGGTGCAGGGCATGCCCGTGAACCTCGCGGTGCTCGATTTCGAGTTCATGGGCGGCAGCCTGGGTTCGGCCATGGGAGAGAAGATTACGCGCCTGTTGTTGGACGCTCTGCAACAGAGGCGCGCGGTGATCATCGTGTCGCGGTCCGGCGGCGCCCGCATGCAGGAGTCGTTGTTGTCCCTGATGCAAATGGCCAAGACCGCAACCGTGCTCGCGCACCTCCGCGAAGCTAATATCCCTTATCTGAGTCTCTGCGTGAATCCCACCTACGGCGGCGTCACCGCCAGTTGGGCCATGCTGGGCGATCTGAACCTGGCCGAGCCGGGCGCCATGATCGGTTTCGCCGGCCCGCGAGTAATCCAACAGACCATCGGCGGCGACCTGCCGGCCGGATTCCAGTCCGCCGAGTTCCAACTCGAACACGGCCAGGTGGACCAGGTGATCGCGCGCCAGCGCCTCAAAGAAACGCTGGCCGTGTTCTTGCATTGGTTCTGCGACGGCAGCGACATCTCGGCGCCGACGCCCGTGCGGAGGTAGGCACCATGTCCTTCCAGCCCGGCGTCGGTTTGCCGGCCGGCTCCTACGCCGGCGAGCCGGGAATCGGGGTAGACCTTGCGCCGCCCTTCGTCGCGGAAGACGAGGCCACGCGTTGGCTGTTCAGTCTGAATCGGCTGGGCATCCGGCCCGGCTTGGTTCGTGTGCAGGCCATGCTCGATGCGCTCGGCAATCCCGAACGTACGCTGCGCACGCTCGTGGTGGCGGGCACCAACGGCAAGGGTTCGACTACGCGGATCCTGGCGCACCTGTTGCAGAAGGCCGGCTTGAAGGTGGCGGCATTCACGAGTCCGCACCTGCTACGCGTCTACGAGCGCCTGACCATCGACGGCGAGGCCGTCGCGTCCGATCGCTTCGCGGCGCAGATTTCCGACATCCGCCTGCTGGCCGAGCACCTTGAGGCGAGCTGGTTCGAGACCTTGACGGCGGTCGCTCTGCAAATCTGCCGCGACGAGCGCGTGGACGTGCTCTGCGCCGAGACCGGACTCGGCGGCCGCCTCGACGCGACCAACGCGCTGCCGGCTCTGGCGACGTTGTTGACCACGGTCGATCTCGATCACCAACATATCCTGGGCGCGACGCGCGAGGAGATTCTCGCTGAAAAGCTGGGTCTGCTCAAGCGCGACACTTCCTTCTTCTGCGCGGTCGACGATGCTCTCAAGAACCAAGCGTTCGCAGCGGCCGTCCAGGCCGGCAGTCCGCCCTATTTCCTCGATGAACTCGCGCGGTGGCACGACACCGAGGACGGCTGGCGGCTTGTTTTACGCGAGCGCGTGATCGAGGGATTGCCGCGGCTTGCGGCGCCGATCCTGCAGCGCAATGCCGCGCTCGCGCTGCTCTGTCTGGAAGAGCTGTCCCGTCGCGGCGTTCTGTCCGGCCCGGACGATCCCGCCGCGGCGTTGGCCGACCTGTTCTTGCCCGGGCGTTTCCAACTGATCTGGCGGCAACCGGACTGGATCGTCGACACGGCTCACAACACGCAGGCGCTGCGAGTAGCGCTCGAGACCTTCCTGGCGCGGCCCGTCGCCGGCCCGCGGGTCGTCCTCTTCGGCGGCATGCAGGACAAGACCGTCGCGGCGGAGATCGGCCCGCTGCTGCGTCGCTGCGACGCGGTGACCATGGTGCCGGTGGCGCTGCCCCGTTCGCGAACCCGCGCCGACCTCGCCGCGTTGCGGCAGTTCCTGGAACTGCCTGACGCCGGCGAACATTCCATCATGGACACAGTCCCGGCGGCGCTGGCATATTGGCGCCGGAACCTGCAGCCGGACGCTGCGGTGCTGGCCACCGGTTCGTGCTTCCTGGTGGCCGAGGTTCTCCACCATCTTGGCTTCCGCGACCTGGAGGAGACGCGCCCAGCCCAGCCGGCCGCGGGCGCCCAGCGAGGAGAGACCGGTGGCTGACGACTGGGTGGCCGGTGCCGACGTTGGCGGCACGAATGTCAAGTTCGCGGTCAGTGACGCCGCTGGACGCGTTCTGGCACGGGGAGATGTTCCCACCGATCCCGCTGCTCCTCTCGACACGATCCAACGGCTGGCCGCCGCGCTGCGGGCAGTTCTGCCGGGCGATCACAAAAGGCTAACCGCGGTGGGACTGGCATGCGCCGGGATCGTGGCTCCGGCGACCGGGCGCCTGGGACGGTCGCCCAATCTGCCGGGCTGGCAGGGGAGCGATCTCGGCGGCGCTCTGCGGGCTGCCTTCGGGAACATCGTGACTGCGGTCGCCAACGACGTGAACGCGGCGCTTTACGGCGAGTATCGGCACGGCGCCGGACGCGGCTGCCGCGATCTAGTGATGATTGCCCTCGGCACCGGCGTGGGCGGCGGCGTGCTCATCGACGGCAAACTCGTGACCGGCTTCGCCGATGGCGCGGGCGAAATCGGTCACATGACGCTCGAACTGGAGGGCCCGCTTTGCCCTTGCGGCAATCGCGGCTGCCTGGAGTCATACTGCGGCAGCGTGGGCCTGCTCGCGCGGGCACGACAATTGGCGGCAGCGCCGGAAGCGTCGGCCGCCTGGTGCGAATTGATCAGGTCGCAGGGCGAAGCGCTTACGACCAGCGCCTGCCATGAGCTGGCCGCCGCCGGCGATCCGACCGCCCGGGCGCTGTTTGCCGCGGCCGGGCGCCGGCTCGGGCAGGCTGTCGCCAGCCTGATCAACGTCCTGGCGCCCGAACGGGTGATCATCGGCGGCGGCGTGGCGCAAGCCGGCGAGTTCTTCCTGGTGCCGTGCCGGGACATGGTGGCCAGCCATGTCATGAACGACGAGGCTCGGGATACCCCCGTCGTGCCCGCTGAACTGGGCCCTTATGCCGCTGCCACCGGCGCCGCGGCACTGGCCAGGGAAGCGGGAGCCGTTCCGTGACCGCTAGACCTTCGCGCCGGCGCGGCCGCTGCGCCGTCAACCTGGCGTGGCTGGGCGCGCTGGCCGTCTGCGTGCTCGCGGGCACCGGACGCGGGCCGGTCCGGTCGGTCGCGCAGACGGTTCCCGCGGCGGGCCAAGCGGCAAGCCGCGACACGACCGGCCAGGCGGCGCTGCGCTGGCAGACCGAGCGCCCGCAACGGGCGGCCTCGCTGCTGCGCGCCGAACGCACCATCTACCGCGTGATCGGCGGCGAGGCTGTTACCTACTACTACGGCAACGTCTACCTCGACCGCGATACTGTGGTGGTGCGCGCGGACTCGGCGCATGTCTATCGGGCGCGCGATCTGACGCGCCTTTTCGCCAACGTTCGCATTCGCCACCACGAGACCCGCATCGCCTGCGACTGGGCCGAGTACCGCCGCAACCTCGGCGAAGCCGACCTGCGCGGCAATGTGCGCGTGGTGGAGGCGCTGGCCGTCGCCTCGGCCCGCCGGGGCGAGCTGCGCGACGATCTGCTGCTGTTGCGTCTGCTGGAACAAGCGGTGCTGGTCACACCGGAGTACACGATCCAGGCCGACACGCTCGTGCGCGACCGACGTCAGGAGTTCGGCGAAGCGTTCGGCCGCGTGCGGATCACCGATCCCGCCGGCGAGACCGTCATTACTGGCGACCACGGGCTGTTCGCGAATGACGGTTCCTGGGCCGAGGTCGACCACCGCCCGCGGCTCTGGACCTACGAACAGGACAAGGAGCCGGTCGAAAGCACCGCCCGCCTCATGCGCTTGTTCCGCGCCGAGGATCGGGCCGTGCTGATCGATTCGGTACAGATCATTCAGGGCTCGCAACGTGCGTTCGCCGACACCGCCGTCAGCTACGGCCGCGATCACGTCGAATTGCGCGGTTCGCCGCGCCTCTTCGACGGCGAACGTACCCGCATGGCCGGCGCGTTGATGGATTTCTTCTATCGCGAGGGGTCGCTCGAGCGCGTGATCATGCGGGGACAAGCCCGCATGGAGGACACCGAACCCGACAGTCTGGCGGCGCTGTACGCCGGGTTGCCGGCGCTCGATGTGATGGAGGGCGACAGCATCGCAGTCCACTTCCGCGACGGCGAGATCTACCGCACCGACGTCATCGGCCAAGCGCACAGCGTGTACGTTCCGCTGGATCTCGACGACGAGGTCGCCTTCAACGAGGTGCAGGGCGATACCTTGATCTTGCGTTTCCAGGACCGGCGGGTGCGCGAGGTGGAAGTCATCGGCAACATGTCCGGAACTTACCACTTCGCCCGCCTGGACCGCCTGCGGGGACCGCGGCCGGCGCTGCCCGACTCGCAGGCGGCGTCCGCCGCGAACGATTCCCTGAGACCAGCAAACGGAGACACCACGGCGACGGCCGCCGCCGCCACCGCCGACGAGGCGGCTACTTTCGCCGGCGCGGTGCGCGATACGCTCGATTTTGCCGGGCGGGCCGAACGCGTCGACTACAGCGGTCATCGTCTGCTCTTCGATTTTTCCGGCCGCACCATAAACGTGTCGCGCGACGCCCAACTCGCGTACGACACCATGACCCTGCAAGCCCGCGACGTAATCCTCGATACCGAGACTCGCGAACTCTACGCCGACGGCGACGCCAGGCTCGAGGACGGCGAGGTCATCATCGGCCGGCAGATGGGTTACGACTTCGGCCATCGCACCGGCGCAGTCCGCCAGGGGGTGACGACCTTCGATGGCTACTACTATGTGGGCGATCAAGTGAATCGGTATCCGGACGGCAGCCTCAAGATCTGTTCGGGGAAGATGACCTCCTGCGATCTGGCCGAACCGCACTACCACTTCTGGTCGCATCGCATGAAGATTCGCCTGGGCGACCGCGTCGTGGCGGCGCCGATCGTCATCAAGATCGGTCATGTTCCGATCTTTGCGCTGCCCTTCTATTTCAAGTCCCTGAAGGAAGGTCGTCGCTCGGGCATCATGTTCCCCAACTTCAACTTCGGTTGGTCGTCGCGGGAGGGGCGCTACATCCGCGACTTCGGTTACTACTGGGCCACCAACGACTACACCGACTTCACCTTCGAGATCGACTACAACGAGCGGCGCGAACTGGCTTGGCGGGTGCGCAATCAATACGTCAAGCGTTACGCGTTCAGCGGCAGCCTCGAGTACAACGACTTGCGAGGCCTGCGGGCCGACGAGGACCTGCGCGAGTGGCAGCTCCGCTGGGCCCATGACCAGCCGAAACTCTTCGATGACTATCGGTTTCGCAGTGATGTCGAGATGGCGAGCCGG
>JAQULN010000130.1 GCA_028718575.1 Candidatus Krumholzibacteriia bacterium
CGGCCGAAGTGGTCGCGGTCCGGGAAGACCTCGTCCTGGTACGGCAGGTTGGCGCCGCCCGAATCCACCAGATAGACGCACGGCAGATGACAGCGCGCGGCGATCTCCTGGGCGCGCAGGTGTTTCTTGACCGTCAGCGGATAATAGGTGCCGCCCTTGACCGTGGCGTCGTTCGCCAGGACCATGCACTCGCGCCCCTCGATGCGGCCGATCCCGGTAATCAGACCCGCCGCCGGCACGCTCTCGCGGTAGACCTTGTAGGCGGCCAGCTGGCTCAGCTCCAGAAACGGCGAGCCCGGATCGAGCAGCGCCTGCACGCGGTCGCGCGGCAGCAGCTTGCCGCGCGCGAGGTGCCGGGCCTGCGCTTTCTGGCCGCCGCCGCGCGCGGCCTCGTCGAGCACCCGGCGCAGGTCGGCCAGCAGGTCGCGCATGGCCTGGTCGTTCTCGCGGAAGCGGTCGCTGCGGGTCAACACGCGGCTCTGGATCACGCTCACGCTCCGCCTCCTTCGCTGCGGCCGGCCTTGGCCGCCCCGGCGCCCTCGGGATGGGTCTCTTCGAAGATCTCGCGCCCGATCAAGAGGCGGCGGATTTCGCTGGTGCCGGCGCCGATCTCGTAAAGCTTGGCGTCGCGCAGCAGGCGGCCGGCCGGATACTCGTTGATGTAGCCGTTGCCGCCGAGCATCTGGATCGCGTCCAGAGCCATGCGCGTCGCGGTCTCGGCGGCGAACAGGATCGCGCCGGCCGCGTCCTTGCGCGCCGTCTCGCCGCGGTCGCAGGCCCGCGCGACGGTATAGACATAGGCCCGGGCGGCGTTGGTCTGCGTGTACATGTCGGCCAGCTTGGCGCGCATGAGCTGAAACTGGCCGATGGCGCGCCCGAACTGGCGCCGCTCGTGCAGATAGGGGACCACCAGGTCGAGGCAGGCGCGCAGGATGCCCAGCGGTCCGCCGGCCAGCACCACCCGCTCGTAGTCGAGGCCGCTCATCAGCACCTCGATGCCGCGATCGGCCGGCCCGAGCACGTTCGCGGCGGGCACCGGGCAATCGGCGAACACCAACTCGCACGTCTGCGACCCGCGCATGCCCAGCTTGTCCAGCTTCTGCGCCGTCGTGAAGCCGGGCATTCCCTTCTCGACCAGGAACGCCGTCACGCCGCGGGCGCCGCGGTCGGGCGACGATTTGCCGTAGACGACCAGGGTGTCGGCTTCGGGGCCGTTGGTGATCCACATCTTGGTGCCGTTGAGCACGTAGTGGTCGCCGTGGGGTTCGGCGCGCAAATGCATGGCGACGACATCGCTGCCCGCGCCGGTCTCGCTCATCGCCAGCGCACCGACGTGCTCGCCTGAAACCAGTTTCGGCAGGTATTTCGCGCGCTGCGCGTCGTTGCCGTTGCGGTAGATCTGATTGACGCAGAGGTTCGAATGCGCGCCGTAGCTCAAGCCGACCGACGCCGACGCGCGGCTGATCTCTTCCATGGCGACCACATGCGCGAGGTAGCCCAGCCCGGCGCCGCCGTAGTCTTCGCCGACCGTGATGCCCAGCAAGCCTGTTTCGCCCAGCTTGCGCCAGAGTCCTTGTGGGAAGGCGTTCTCGCGGTCGATGCGTTCGGCCAACGGCGCGATCTCGCGCCGGGCGAACTCCCGTGCATGGGCCCGCAACAGGTCGATGTCCTGCCCGAGCGAAAAATCGAGTTCTCGAAACGAACTGGCCATGACGCTCCCCGGTAAGACAACGGCCGGCCGGACCGGCCCGGCCGACAAAGTGAGTGGACATGTTCGGTCGGAAATAAGGAAGCCGCCAGGGGGAAGCAGCGGCGCGGGTGGTCCGGAAACCACCCGCGCCCGCACGCGCGCGTTCACGCCGTGGGATCAGTCGCCGAGGCCGCTGCCGCTGCGCAGTAGTCGCGCGGTCGCCAACAGATCGTGGCGCACCAGGCGGTAGAACTCCCAGCGCAGCCACGCGGCGACCGTTGCGGCCGGCCCTGCTGACAGTTCGCCCTCGCTGTCGCGGCCGCCGCCAAGGATCTGTTGCAGGGGACTCGTCGGCTCGGGCAAATGAACCAGTTTCAGCGGTACTTCCGGCGCGATGCCGGCCAGCGACGCGGCTTCGCGCACCGCGGCCTGCAGGTTGCCGACGCCATCGATCAGTCCATTGGCCGCGGCTTCGGCGCCGGTGAACACGCGGCCGTAGGCGCGGCTTTCGACCTCCGCGAAGGTCAGGTTCCGGTGTTCCGCCACGCCGCGCATCCAGTCCTCGAAGCCGGCGATATGCGCGCGCTCGTACGCCTGCCATTCCGCGGGGGTGGGGGCGCGGGCGTCGCGTCCCAGTTCGGCCATGGGGCCGACCGTGACCGCGTCTTTGCCCACGCCGAGCCGCTCGTACAGACCGCTCGCGTCGAAGAAGGCGCTGATCGATCCGATCGAGCCGGTGACGGTCAGCGGATTGGCCAGCAGCTTGGTGGCGCAGTAGCTGATCATGTAGCCGCCCGAAGCGGCCACGTCGACCATCGAGACGACGGTCGGCTTGGCCGCCGCGCAGAGTTCGACCTCGCGGCGGATCAGGTCGCTGGTCAGGGATTCGCCGCCGCCCGAATCGACGCGCAGGACGATGGCCTTGACCTTTTCGCTCTGGCGCGCTCGCCGTAGCTCGCGCACGATCGATTCGTGGCCCATGGTCAAGCCGAGCAGCGGGTTCATCCCGCTTTCGCGGCCGCCGATCATGCCCTGGGCATGGATCACGGCCACGGTCTCGCGGCCTTTGGGCCCAAGCTTCGACCAATCGACGTCGCGGTAAGCGGCCGGCGAGACCGTCGGCAGCATCTTGACCTTGTCCTTGCCTTTGCCCTTGGCGCCGGCCAAGAGCTGGGCCTCGAGATCCTGCCAGTAGAGCACCCGGTCGATCAGGCCGGCCGCGGCCGCTTCAGTGGGCTGCAGCGCCGACTGCTCCATCAACGCCAGCAACTGCTCCCGCGACAGGTCGCGCTCCCGGGTGATGGCCGCAATCGCGGCTTCCCAGACGTGATCGAGCAGCCTCTGCGCTTGCTCGCGCGCCGGCGCGGTCATGCGGGTCTCGGTCAACATCTCGGCCGCCGACTTGTACTCGCGCAGCTTCGAGACATACGGCGTGACGCCCAGCTTGGCCAGCAGACCGCGCACGTGCATGCTCTCGAGCAACAAGCCGCGGACCTCGCAGTAGCCGCCGCGCGGTTGGTAGATCGAATCGCAGGCGGCCGCAAGGTACAGTGTGGGCAGGTCGAGCGTCTCCGCCCAGGCGTAGACCGGCTTGCCGCCGTCCCGCACGGCGGTGATGCCGTCGCGCAGTTCCTGCAGTTTGCCCCAGCCGGCGCCATGGCCGGCGGCCAGTTTCCAGATCACGCCGGAGACGCGTTTATCGAGCGCAGCCTTGCCCATGGCGTCGAGGGCGTCCTGCAGCGTGAGCGTGTCGCCGCCAAGCAGGCTGCCGGGCAGGCTGCCCGCGGGCGCGTAGGCGGGCAAATCGCCGGCGAGGTCCAACACGAGCCAGCTTTCCGACTTGATCGGCGTCTTCTTGTTGAGGACAAGATAGGCGCCTCCCACCACGATCAAGACGACGATCACGATGGTCAAGAGAACACTGGCGACCGACTGGGCCAGCCGTCTGCAGAATCCGTGGCCGGACATATGGGACCTCCGGGGCAAAGGTAACCGGGCTCAGTGGCGTCGGCTGTAACAGGTTCAAGACGCATGCAAGCGCGCGGATGTTGCGCCGCTCAAATGATCG
The DNA here is from genome assembly GCA_028718575.1 of Candidatus Krumholzibacteriia bacterium. GTDB lineage: Bacteria > Krumholzibacteriota > Krumholzibacteriia > LZORAL124-64-63 > LZORAL124-64-63 > Glo-17. The sequence continues at coordinate 3,759 of JAQULN010000130.1, forward strand.
GCCGTCCGGTCATCTCCGCCGGCTTGGGCAGGCCGAGCAGGGAGAGGATGGTCGGGGCGATGTCGGCCAACCCCCAGTCGGCCGGCGGAATCAAGTCGCACCGGCCCTCGAGGTCGTTGCGGGCGACGATGAACGGCACGCGGTTGAGGCTGTGCTGCGTCAGCACCCGGCCTTCGCCGTCGAGCATCTCGTCGCAGTTGCCGTGGTCGGCGGTCACGAGCCAGGTAGCGCCGGCCGCCAGGCTCGGCGGCATGATGTCGGCCAGCAAGCGGTCGAGTGTGCGCACCGCCGACACCGCCGCCTCGAACTTGCCCGTGTGGCCCACCATGTCGCCGTTGGCGAAGTTCACGATCACCACGTCATAGTCGCCCGAGCGGCAGGCCTGGGCCACGACCTCGGCCACCTCCGGCGCCGCCATCTCCGGCTGCAAGTCGTACGTGGCGACCTTGGGCGACGGGATCAACTTGCGCACTTCGTAGGGCCAAGGCTCTTCGCGGCCACCGTTCAAGAAGTACGTCACGTGGGCGTACTTCTCGGTCTCGGCGGTGCGCAGGTTGCGGATCTTGTGCTCGGCGAAGATCTCGGCCAGACCGTTGCGCGGTTGCTCCGTCGAGTACAGGGCCGGGACGCCGGCGAGTTTCTCGTCATATGGAGTCATGGTCAGGTAGTCGACGCGCGGCCGGCGCGCGATGCCCCAGCCCTCGAACTCCGGCGCCATGAAGGCCCAGGTGAGTTGCCGGGCGCGGTCGGCGCGGAAGTTCCAGAAAAAGACGCTGTCGCCGTCCTCGACGCGCTGGCCGGCGATCACCACCGGCAACATGAACTCGTCGGACACATCGTCGTCGTAGCTGGCCTGGATGGCGGCCAGGGGGTCGCCGCCGCGCGGTCCCTGCGCCTCGACGATCGCCTGCCATGCTTTCTCGTTGCGGTCCCAACGCTTGTCGCGGTCCATGCCGTAGTAACGACCCATGACCGTGGCGACCCGGCCGGCCCCGATTTCGTTCAGCTTGTCCAGCAGTTCCCGCACGTAGCCGAGGCCGCTGTGCGGATCGGTGTCGCGCCCGTCCAGCATCGCGTGGATGCAGATGTCGGTGAAACCGGCGGCCTTGGCTTCCCGCACGATGCCATAGAGGTGATCGGTGTGGCTGTGCACGCCGCCGGGCGACACGAGGCCTAGCAGGTGGAGGCGGCCGGTGCCGGCCCGTCCGCGTTCGCAGAACGAGCGCCAGGCGTCGCGCCGGGCGAAATCGCCCTCGGCCAGGCTCTTGCTGATGCGGACCAACTCCTGGTACATCACCCGGCCGGCACCGATGGTCAGGTGCCCGACCTCGCTATTGCCCATCTGGCCCTCCGGCAGACCGACCGCCAGACCCGAGGCGTTCAACGTCGTGTGTGGAAAACGTTCGAACAGACTGAAAAAGTACGCGGGCGCGGCGGCGATGACCGCGTTGCCGTGTTCGCTGCCAGGGCCCGAGCGATGGCCGATCCCGTCGAGGATGCACAGGACGATGCGCGGGCGGGGATGATCGGTCATGGGGAATGCTCCCGGCAGGTGCGGACTCAAGCGGGACCGAGCGTTCCGGCGGGCAGGTGCCAGAGTTCGGTCTCGGCCAGGGCCATCAGCACGGTGTTCGCGAGGTTATATAGCGGCGAAGCCAGGGCGCCGCCAACAGATCCGTCCGCGGGGGCGTCGCCCGCCGCTGCGCGCACGCGGCAGACGGCGCCGGCTTGCAGTACCGCGCGCGTGACTTCGCGGCCGTCGGCCAGCAACTCGCTCGCGCGCAGGATCCCGCGGCGGACCACGAGGTCGCAAGGCGGCTGTGGATGTAGCAATTCGTCGGGCACCATTTGCACCACGACGGCCTCGCGCCGCAGTCGCGCCGCCAGCTCGCGGCGGGTCGCGAAGAGCCGCGCATCACGGTCCAGCGCGATGGTGCCGGCGGGCAGATCGAGCGGTCGTTGTAGATCGTCCAACTCGGTCCGCATGAATTCTCCCGATCATTGCCGCGGACTCCGCGGCGGCCGCGCGCCGCTGACTCCGTCTCATCTTCGCCGTCGGGTTGCGCCGGCGCAAGGGTACGTTCGAGTTCGGCTATTTTGAAAATACCTCGTCAAATAATTGCGCCGGCGCACGGCCAGCCGGCTCGCCCACGTTGCTTGACACGCGCGCACCCTGCCCTTACGGTTGGCCTATCCGTTAGGGGTGGCTGGCAAGCCTGAGATCACACCCTCCGCACCTGAACCGGGTCATACCGGCGTAGGAAAACGGAACCGCTCGATCTCTTCTTCCGCCACCGGCCCAACATGGAGCCGGTTTCTTTATTTCGGCTCCCGACCACCGTCCGACCTGCGAGGTTCGCCATGTTCGAACGTTTGCACCGTCCGGCGGCGGCGGGATGGCATGTCCTGTCGCTCGTCCTGGTTTTCTGCGTTAGCTTTCATTGGTCTCTCGGACCATCGCCGGCGGCCGCGGCGGCGTCCGGTGCGGCGCCGGAGAATGCCGCGGTCGCTCCGCCCGACACCGCCGGCGCGCCCACCTACCGCGAGGAAGGCGTCGTCGTTACTGCGTCGCGCTACGGCACCGACGTGCACCTGAGCCACACCGATTTCTCGCGGCGCGAACTGCTCCAGCGCCAGACGGCGCTCGAGCTGCCCATGCTGCTCGCCGACGTCCCCGGCATCTTCTCCTACAGCGATGCCGGCAACGGCCTCGGCTACACGTACTTGAAGATCCGCGGCTTCGATCAGCGGCGCGTGGGTGTGCTGGTCAACGGCGTGCCGCTGAACGACCCCGAAGACCACCAGGTCTACTGGGTCAACCTGCCGGATCTCGCCGCGAGCCTCCAGGATGTGCAGGTGCAGCGCGGCGTTACCAACAGCGTGGGCGGGGTGACCGCGATCGGCGGCACGGTCAACCTGGTGACCGAGCTGCTGGGCGACGAGCCGGGCGGGCGCGCCGCCGTCGAGTTCGGCAGCTTCGGCACCGGCCGCCGTATGCTCAGCTACCAGACCGGCGACCTGGGCGGCGGGTTCGCCCTGGGCCTGCGCCTGAGCCAACAGCAGAGCGACGGCTACCGCGACCGCGCCGGCACAAACCAGTGGGCGGGCTTCTGGACGGGACGCTGGCGCAACGCCGCGCACCAGGTGCAGGCGGTCGTTTTGACCGGCCATGAGCTGACCCAGCACGCCTGGGACCCCGTGCCCGCGTCGGTGCTCGCGCGCGACCGCCGCCACAACCCGGAGACCTACTGGAACGCCGTCGACGACTTCCGCCAGCCGCAGTACCAGTTGCACTGGGAGTGGGACCTCGCCGCCAATCTGCACCTGCGGCAGAGCGTCTACACGATTCACGGCGAAGGTTTCTACGAGAACTTCCGCGCGCAGCGTTATGCCGGGGCCTTCAGCCTCGACGCCGCGTTCCCCGACCGCTACGAGGCCGCCGACCGCGTCGATCTGGTGCGCGCCAAGTCGGTCCGCAAGGATCAGACGGGCTGGGCGCCGACGCTGCGCTGGGAGCATCGCGGCGGGCGTACGCTGATCGGCGGCGACGGCTATCGTTTTCACAGCAACCACTGGGGCGACGTGCTGCAGGCGGCGGCTGGCTCCGGCGGCGCCGGTTTGCCGCCCGGCGATATTCCCGGCGGCTTGACCTACTCCGCCTACTCCGGCGACAAGCGGGCCTGGTCGGCCTTCGTCAACGAACGCTGGGAGTTCGTGCGCGGTCTGACGCTGCTCGCGGACCTGCAGTACCAGCACCGCCGTTACGAATTCCGCCACGCCGAGGTGGGCCATTTCATCGGCGCCGACCGCCATACCTTCACCCTCACCCACGAATTCTTCAATC
>JAQULN010000131.1 GCA_028718575.1 Candidatus Krumholzibacteriia bacterium
ACGAAGAAGCCGAAAGAGAACTGACCGAGTGTCTGAAGAAGCAGGAAAATTTCCCCTATCCGCACCTGAATCTCGTCCATATCTACCTGGCACGCGGCGAGGTGAGCAAGGCGCGAAACCTGTTCGACCAGTTGGTGCTGACGCTCGCCGGCACGACCTTGGAGAACGATTTCGAATTGCAGTACCTCAACTGGCTGTTCGGTCACCGCCTGACCGATCTGCATGAGGTCCACGCGAAGCGTTACCTCGCGCGCGTCTCCGACTCCAAGCGATCCGCCTTCATTCGGCTCCAACTCCGACTAGGCCGCGGCGAAACAGCCGCCGCAGTCGCGCTGCTGGACTCGCTGCAGGAAGATCTCAGCACCAAACCGTTGTTCCCGGCTCCGCCGGCCGCCAACCTGCAGTTCCAGATCTCGCTGTTGCAATACCGCGCCCTCGCGGCCGAGCAGATAGGCCTGCACGAAGCCGCCGTCGAACTATTGCAACAAGCCCTGGAATTGGGGAAAGATCTGCCCCCGCATTATATGTTGGCGAACCGCGTCCACCTGGCCTACAACCTGGTCCCTCTGGCCGCCTACGATCAAGCGCGTTATCAGGTCCGCGAGACCTTGCAGATCAACCCGCGCCTGGCCGAAGCCATCCTCGTGGCGGCGGGTATCGAGGCGGCGGCCGGCCAGATCCCTGAAGCGCGGCGTCTGCTGGACACGCTCGAACGGGTACTCGAACGCTCCGACCACGATTTCCCGGCCTTGCTGGACGCCCAGAGATTACGAGAGCAATTGCCAGATCCCGACCACATCTGACACGCGTCGGGTCGCGGCCGCAACCGGAGCCGGGGCGACGGTGGAGCGTTCGGGGAACTGCTCCTGCGCCTTGATCCGCCAGCTCTGGGCGTTGTCGTGGAAGCCCAGTTCCTCCATCAGGCTGCAACCGCGCTCCCAGGCCCGCACGTTCCACTCGCTGGCGGTGACAGCTCGCAGGTAAAGCCGCAAGGCTCGCTTGCGGTCGCCGGCCAGGCGGGCGCACTCGGCCAGGCCGACCCAGGCCGCCGAATGGTCTTGGTTACTGCTGAGTGCCTGTTCATAGGCCTCGGATGCCAGCGCGATCTGGCCCTCGGCCAATGCCAGATCCCCCCGGCAACAGTGCAGCCGCACCCGTAGTCCGCGCAGCGCCGCGGTCGACTCGGCCGCCAATAACTCCTCGGCGACCTGCAGATCGGCGCGGATCTGGGCGTCGAGCAATTCACGCTGCGACGGTTCGTTTTCGCCGGCCAGGCTGACCAGTCCCGCGCGCACGGCTTGCAAACAGAGACTGGCGTTATCGCCCCAGTCGCGGCGTCCGACCGTAGCGACCGCCGCCGCCATGCCGGCGTCGCCGCTTGCCAGCAGTGCGGCCGCCAGATCGCCGGCGAGCAGGCTGCCGAAACCGACCGCGCGGCGCGCCTCGGGCGGCCAGGCGGAGATGGTGTGCCACGCCGACTGCAATTGCTGCAAGCTGGCGCGCAAACCGGCAACCGGCAGCACATCGCCGTCGAGCCAGATCAGAGTCTCGCTGCCGAGCAGAAATGCGAAATATGGCTCCGCCGGCTGTTCCACCGCCGCCTGGCGTAAGAGCCGGAGGTTGCGTTCCCGTTTGCGCGAAGCGTGTTCGGGGGCGCTGCCGTCGTGGATGATCGTCAACGGCGCATCGAGGATCTCCAATCCGGCGGCCGCAGCGTGATCGATCAAACTCGGCGCGACCCGTTCGTGCACAGGGTACTGGAAGCGCACATCGCGGTGGTTGCGGAACAGACGGATGTGGGCAATCCGCTCCGGCCGCCCGCCGTCGAAGTCGCCAGACAAGCGCACGCGATAACCAGCGGCCGCCGGATCGGCGACCAACCGCTGAAACTCGAGCGGGCGGATGCCCTGCAGAAACTCATCGCAATCCAGCACGAGAATCCAGTCGCAGCCGGCCGCCGCCAGCGCCGCATTGCGGGCCGCCGCGAAATCGTCGCGCCAGGTATGGTCTACAACACGAGCGCCGTAGCCTTCGGCGATGATCCGCGTGTTGTCGCGCGAGCCGGTGTCCGCCACCACGATCTCGTCGACGAGTGCCAGCGCCGATTTGATGGCCCGGCCGATCAAAGCCTCCTCGTCTCTGGCGATCATGCAAAGGCTGACGGTCTTGCGTTTCATGGGCGCGGAGAATTCCTTTGGCCGGTGTCTGCTGTTGCCGTTCAAGTATCGGCCCGGACCGACTGCGGTTTAGGTTCGCCGTCGGCGGGCGTCCAACCAGCGTCCGGGAGCCGCTATGACCCCAGGGAACCCACCCCCGGCAGCCTCGCCGCCGCCGGACTCGCGCATCCGCTGCCCGGTCTTCGGCCTGCTGGACAATATCCGCAGCGCCTGGAACGTGGGCTCCATGTTCCGCAGCGCCGATGCCGCCGGTCTGAGCGGTCTCTATCTCTGCGGGCTGACCGCGACCCCGCCGCGGGCGGATATCGAAAAAACCGCGCTTGGCGCCAGCAGCGCCGTGCCGTGGGACTACTGGCCCGAGACCCTCGCCGCGGTGCAGACCGTCCGGCGCCGGGGCATGCAGGTCGTCGCGCTCGAGTGCGTGGCGGAGGCTGCGCTCTACGATGAGTTTGCCTACCGTTTCCCTCTTTGTTTTGTGGTCGGCCACGAGGTGCGCGGGATCGCTCCGGAAGTGCTCCTGGCCTGCGACGCGGTCGTCCGGATTCCCATGTACGGCAGCAAGGAATCGCTGAATGTGGCCGTCAGCTTCGGCCTCATGGCCTATCAGGCGAGACGGAGCTGGGCGGCTCAGACCGACAGTTCGAGCCGCCAGGCGTAAACCCGCAGCAGATGGTTGCTGGCGGCACAGACGCGCGCCGCGGCCACCGTGCGGTAGACGGCCGAGCGCCCGATTTTCACGCGTTGATCCGGCGCGGGATAACTCGCATCCTGCTCCAACGCGCGTAGGGTCCGCAGCGCCAGGTAGTACGGGATCAAGCAGAACAGACGCAACTGATACTCCGCGCGGGGAACCAGCAGACAGTACTCACGGGCGCGGCGCAACCGCTGGCGCGCCCGGGTGGCGAGATAGCCGAGGGCCTCGCGGGCGCGGTCGCGGTGCTCCGGCCGTAAGAGATCGTGGGCTGCGATTCCCGCCGCTCGGCACACCGACTCCGGTATGTAACAGACGCCGCGCTGCCGGTCGCGGGCGACATCGGCCAGAATATTGACCAGTTGCAGGCCGGCGCCGAAATCTTCGGCCAGGGCGTCCATGCGCGGCGCCGCGTGTTCGACGCGCGGGCGGAGCGCAGCAAACACACCGGTGAGTAGATGGCCCACCGTGCCGGCCACGAAGTAGCAATAGCGGTCGAGGTCATGTTCGTTTTCCAGGCCGCGGCCCATGCCGCTACCGCCGGCCGGAAACCCAGTCCGACTGGCGAATTCAGCCATGCCGGCGCACATCTCCGTCACCCAGGTGGTTACGGCCGCACGAACGGCAGGCGGTTGTCGCTGCAAGAGCGCCACCACCGTCGCGGCGCGCGCGGCGAGACGCGCATCGGCGTCGTCGCGATCGCGTAGGGCGGACGCCACGGGCGTCCAATCGCAAGCGCCGGAATCCAGGCTGCGCGCCAGCAGATCCAGCAGTTGTTGCTTGACCGGCGGAGCGATCTCGGGGGCGTCCTCAATCGTATCGGCCACGCGGCAGAGCAGGTAGCTCAGCAGGACCGGCCGCCGGACATCCTCCGGCAGGAAGCGGATGCACAGCGCGAACGTCCGCGAAACCTGCGGCAGCATGGCCTCGCACCACAGCCAGTCTTTCGACATCTGGTCGTCCATCCAGCCTCGCTCGCTGCGAGCGCCGCCGCTCTTCGCCGCGACGGCCCGCCGGCCGTCAGATGAGCAATCGGCGCCGCCGGGCGATTTCCCCGGAAAACCGCGCGCCGAGCGCCTCGAACTCAGCCAGAACCTGCTCGATGAGCCGCTGTTTGGCGGCCAGCGGCAGAAACGCCGCCTTGAAGCCGTTGAGCACGAGGCCGAGCACGGCGTCGAGGTCGAGATCGAAGGCATCGACCGCCATGGCGTACTCGCCGGTCACGGTGGTACCGCTGACCAGGCGGTTGTCGGTGTTCAAGGTTACCCGCAATCCCTCCCGCAGGAAACGGCCGATCGGATGTTCGGACAGTGATTTCACCGCTCTGGTCTGCACGTTGCTGGCAAGGCAGACCTCGACGGCAATACGAAAATCGTTGACCCAGGCCAGCAGTTCGCGGTCCTCGATCAACCGCGTACCGTGCCCCAGGCGCCGCGCGCCCGCGTAGTGCAAGGCTTGGTGAATCGACGCCGGCCCGTACGCCTCGCCGGCGTGGACCGTCACGGCGACGTTGGCTGCGCGCACGATCCCGAAGGCTTCCAGATGCGCGCGGGCGGGATGATCCCGTTCAGCCCCCGCCAGATCGAAGCCGACCACGCCGCGGCCGCGCCAGCGGGCGGCCAACCGCGCCAGGTCGCTGCTGCCGCTAGGATCAAGGTGGCGAATGCCACAGATGATCTGGCCGCAGCGGATACCGTAGCAGCGCTGCGCTCGTGCCAGACCTTTCTGAACCGCAGCGACCACCGCGTCCAGTTCCAACCCCTGGCGCTGGTGCAGGATCGGCGAGTAACGCACCTCGAGCCAGCGCACGTTTTCACCGTGGGCGTCCTCGGCCAACTCCCAGGCGATGCGTTCGAGGGCGTCGGCATCCTGCATCACCTGCAGCGTGATGTCGAAGATCTTGAGATAGTCTTCCAGGCTGCTGCACTCGGCGGGCGCGCGGCACGCGGCCAACACCGCGCCGGTATCGCGCAGGTCGGGCAGCAGATCGCGCGAGCGGGCCAGTTCCAACAACGTGGACGGGCGCAACGAGCCGTCGAGGTGGACGTGCAGATCCGTCTTGGGCAAAGCATGCAGGAGATCCTGGGAGGGTCGGCTCATGGACGTTTCGCTCCGTCGTCGGATCCGGCGAACCGGGGCCCGCGCGGACGGGAATCCGGCCCGGGATCCGCGTCGCGGCACAACATACCACAGCACAAGATACCACAAAATGGCGCCGGACAGCCCGTATTGCGGATCATTCACGAAGGATCGGCTGCGCAACCCGGGTGATTCGCCAACGATCGCAAGCAAAAGAAAACGATGCGGGCGAAGCAGGTCACTTCCTACCAGGGGCGACTCAACCCTGCCAGGTCATGACGGAGCCCCGTTTCTCCTCCGACGACTAGCCAGGAAGCCGGAGAAACCCGCATCGTAATTACCACGGCGCCGCTCGCGCGGACGACCGCAGTTGCGTAAGTATACTGGGCGGGAGAATCATATTCAAGACCTGCCAAACATTGGACAAGGCATGAGCGAAACCATATATTCCACCCATGTTTCCGGCGCCTGCGGCCGGGGATGCCGACGGGGACTCGATCCAGCGACTGGACGCCGGCGGTTTCGCACATTTCGGAGACCGTGCAGCCCGGCCGCGTTTGCAAGGAGAACGCGAATGAACGTGGGTATGCGCCCGGGAACCAGGTCCATCGTGCTGATGGCCTTGCTCGCCGTCCTTGTAACAGCCACGTTCGCCGCCGCCAACGATGCCATCGCGGGCCGATGGCGCACCGAGATGGACCACGCGGGCGGCAAGCTCATCATGGTCTTCGAGTTCCTGCAGGACTCCGCCACGGGCCGTTGGGGCGGCGTCGTCCGCAGTAATCGCGGTCCGCAGGAGGGTGAAGAACTGCGCGCGGTGAGCGTCACCGATCGCGGCGTGAGTTTTCATACGCTGACCGAAGTGCCGGAACAGACCGAGTCGATCCGCTCTGATTTCGATCTCCGGTTGACCGTTGCCGGCGATGAACTGCGCGGCACGATGAACGTCGCGATCGCCGGCATGCGCCAGGAGTTGCCCGTCGCCTTGACCCGAGTCGTCGAGCGCGTCGGCGCCGAAGGCATTCGCTTCCAGCCGAGCCGCCCGTTCGTCGGCGCCTGGCGGGCGCAACCGGACCGCGATGACAAGCAGCGCGAGATCCAGCTGGAAATCCTGCCGGACGGGGTCGACTACCAGGGCACACTGACCGATACAGCCATTGAACAGACCGTTGCAGTGCGAGACCTTGCGATCGTCGACAAGGAGAACGTGGCCTCTTTCAATTTCCGCTTCGAGGGCGCGCCTTTCTTGAGCACCTTCTGGGGTCGCTATGACGGCGATCGCGACCAGATCCGCGGCACGATGTCCATCGGCGGCCGCAGTCAGCTCCTGGTCTTCCAGCGCACGAGCCCCGGTCCCGAATCGCTCCTCGACGACCTGCGCACGCAGCGGCGGCCGCTGGTGCGCAAGCATGACCACCGCTTTGCCGCCACGGCCCGCGCGGGCTATTGGCAACCGCTGCATGTGCTGAAGGAAAATGTCTACAACATCAACGACGTCACCTCCAGCAGCTTCGCCATGGACGCCGGCGTGCGCTTCCATTTGCTCGACTACGTCGCGCTGCAGGCGCGTTATTCCCGCGGCGGCGTCGGCTTCGACAGCCTCCCCGAGCGGCTGGCTCTATTCGAGCCCGGAGTGGGAAGCCAGAGCAACGGCATCACCGGCACGCTCAACACCGATTCCTATCTGCGGCTGGACGGCTGGGAGATCTCCATCCTGGCCTTCCTGGGCCAGAGCATCATCCCCAACAGCAAATTCAACCCGTACGTGACCGCGGTGATCGGCCAGACCACCTGGGAGTTGCTGGAGAACGGCCGCGGCAGCGACCCGCTCCAGATCTTCGAGATCCCGGTCAAAGGCAAGAACACCACGGTGGGCGGCGGCTTGGGCACCGAGTACGCGATCAGTCCGCGCTTCGGTGTGGAGTTCGAATGGGTCTGGGCTTATACGAACACCGAAGACGACCGCAAGTGGGAGGACGTCACCTATCAGTGGACGAGCCAGCACGTCTACCGCTTCAGCCTGGGCGGGATCTTCTGGTTCTGATCGTCTGTACGGTTCGGGCTGGCTGGACGGGCGGCAGCGGGCGCCCGCAACCATGCGGCCGCGCTCACTCCGACCGCAGCGCTTCCACCGGGTCGAGCTTCGCCGCGCGATTCGCGGGATAGATACCGCAGACAATGCCAATCGCCGCCGAAAAGACGACGGCGATCGCGGTGGTCAAAGGATCGACCCGGAAGGGGAACGCGAGCACCTTCGTCATGCCGTAGGACAGACCGTACCCCAGCACGATCCCGGCCAGGCCGCCGATGAGCGTCAAGGTCCCCGCCTCCAGCAACACTTGCCGCAGCACGTCGCGCCGCCGCGAGCCCAGGGCCATGCGGATGCCGATCTCCCGCGTGCGTTCGGTGACGGAGATCAGCATGATGTTCATCACGCCGATGCCGCCCACCAATAGGCCAATCGACGCCAGCACGGTCAGGATGACCGCGATGGCGCCGGTGATGCCGTCGACGATGGCCCCGTAGGTTTCGCTGGTCACGACATCGAAGTCGTCGGGTTGACCCGGGCGCAGACCGCGGCCACGGCGCATGGCGCCGACCACGGCCTCGCGGACGTCGGCGATGGTG
>JAQULN010000132.1 GCA_028718575.1 Candidatus Krumholzibacteriia bacterium
CAGCAGCCAGGCGATGTCGTTCAGCATCAGGGGGCAGCCCGTGCAGGACACGTTGGAGAAGCCCTCGAACAGGACGACCGTGCCGATCACCAGCGTGAAGTCGGCCGTCGCCTCGGTGTTGCGGGTAACCGTCACCGTGAGTTCGCCGGTTTGATTACGGTGGTGCGCCAATTGTGTCGTGACCGTGTGCTCCCCGGGATCGACATCGGTGAAGGTGTGCGGCGTCACGCTATCGGTCAGCACGCCGTCGAGGACGATGACGGCGCCGGGCGGGTTCGAGGTGACCGCGATGCTGCCGGTGCCGGTTTCGAAATGCAGGTTGGCGCGCTGGCCGTAGGCGACGTCGACGTCTTTGGCGGCCGGCCGGTAGACGACCCCTTCCTGGGCCACCGTCACCCGGTACAGTCCGCCGTCGAGTTCGCGCAGAATCGCGGGGGTCGCCAATCCGGTCGCCCTGCCGTCGAGGCTGATCGCGGCGCCGGAGGGTTCGGACGTGACGGCGATCTCACCCGGAGTCGGCCAGTCGAAGCCGCAGCCGGCGAGTAGTCCGCCGGCGCCGACTGTGACCGCGAGGATCAGTGACCTGATCAAACAAGGCCCCCTCTGGTTAGGTCATCTGTCAACGGTTCAGAAGACCGTCGACGCCGTACGTAGGCGACCGCAAAAGCGAAGTATACAACGGGGACTTTGGCGGAGTCAATCTCCTCTGCGCTTTCGCCGGTCACGCCGCCGATTCGCGGCAGCTTCGCGCCGATCGCCGCGTTGGACCTGGTAGATCCGCCGCCAATCGAGAACGTTATTTGTCCACATTTACGTCGGGTCGCGCCGGAGAGGGGAATATATCTCGCGATACCGCGCATTTTCTCGAAATCGCCCGAAAAACCTGCCCAACATCGAAAAATTCTGGCCCGGCGACTTCAAAACAACCAACGTCCTGTGCTATGATCAATAGCGTTTGATCGCCCCCGGGTGAACGACTGACGGATTCCGCCGCCGGGCCCGACGGACTGTGCCAACGAAAGGACCTTGCAATGCGCGTGCGAATGCTCCTGGTTGCCGTGTTCGCTCTCGTCGTCGTGACGAGCGTCACGGCGCAGACCACGATTCCCCTGCGCGGCGAGCAGCCGCAAATGACCTTGTTGAGCGAAAGCAAGGCCGGCCTGACCTACAACATCGAGGTCGGCGAGCTGCGCGCGCTGAACGTCAGCACCAAGGGCGGCGAGTTCACGCAGCTCTTCATCCCCGGTTTCCACAACTCGATGATCGAAGGCGCGCCGCAGTTGCCGCAAATGAACCGGCTGATTGCCGTGCCGGCCGATGGCGACGTGCGCGTCGAGGTCACGAACGTCGTGACGCGCACGCTCAAGCTGGCGGATTTCGGCCTGGTCCATCCGCTCTTCCCGCATCAGCCGAGTCTCAGCAAGAGCCAGAACATCGACGACGTTCCCTTTGTCTACGATGAGGCGGCCTACCGCCAGACCAAGGTCGAGGCGCCTCTGGCGAGCGTCTATTACCAGGGCCGCCTGCGGGCGATGGACATCGCGCGCCTGGAGATTGCGCCCGTGCGTTACCTGCCGCTGACGGGCGAGCTGGAAGTTGTCGAGAGCCTGCAGGTCAACGTGCATTTCGACGGCGACTGGGCCAAGAGCGAGAGCCACTTGGCGGCCACGGACAGCCCCTTCTTCGATGTCGTGTACGGCCGGATCGACGGCAACCGTCAGTTCCTGGCCCGGGCCGACCTCGTCAAAGACCCCGTCAAGCTCGTCATCGTCACGCCGTCCCAGTTCGTGGGACAACTCGCCGACTATACCGCCTGGAAAATCGAACACGGCTTCGAAGTGATCACCGGCGTGATCGGCACGCCCGAGGTGGGCACGACCACCGCGAGCATCCAAAGCTACTTGCACGGCTTATACAACGCGGCCACCCCGGGCGATCCCGCGCCGAGCTTCGTGGTCTTCGTCGGCGACGTCGCCGAGTGCCCCACCTGGACGCTCGGCGGCGACGCGACGGACCGCCCCTACTGCGCGGTCGACGGCGACTTGTTCCCGGAAATGTACTATGGCCGCCTCTCGGCGGCCAACAGCAGCCAGCTGCAGGCGATCCTCGACAAGACCATGATGTACGACACGTACAGCATGCCCGACCCGAGCTACCTGCACAACGTGACCCTGATCGCGGGCGTCGATAGCTACTGGTCGCCCACCCACGCCAACGGCACGATCCGCTACGGCGAGGACTACTACTTCAACGCTGCGCACAACATCAACAGCTACACCTACTACTACCCCGCCAGCGGCAGCTCCGCGGCGGCGATCATCAACAACTGCAACACCGGCATCGGGTTCATCAATTACACCGCCCACGGCAGCACCACGAGCTGGTCAAACCCCAGCATGACGCAGGCCAACGTCAACAGCATGACCAACGCCGGGAAGTACTTCCTGGCCGTCGGCAACTGCTGCTTGACGTCGACCTACGACATCGCCGAGTGCTTCGGCGAAACGTTCATCCGCGCGCCGAACAAGGGCGCCGTCGGCTACATCGGCGGTTCGAACTCGACGTACTGGCACGAGGATGTGTACTGGAGCGTGGGCAACCTGCCGCAGGCCTCGATCCGCGAAGGCATGACCTACGAGGAGACCGGTCTTGGCGCTTACGACGGCCTCTTCCACGACATGCCCAACGAAGTCAACGACCCGTCGACCTGGTACGTGACCAACGACGCGATCATCTTCTGCGGCAACCTCGCCGTCACCGAATCCGGCTCGGTTCGCATCGAGTACTACTGGAACATCTACAACCTGCTGGGCGACCCCTCGCTCACCACCTACCTGGGCACGCCGCAAACCAACCCGATGACCTACCCGAACACGGTTTTCGTCGGGATGCCGTCGATTAACATCGCGGCGGTCCAAGGCACGTACGTCGGCCTTACTCAGGCGGGCGAACTGGTGGGCGCCGGCCACGTCGGTCCGAGCGGGCAGGTCGAGATCACCTTCAACCGCATTTTGACGCCGGGCGTGCCGCTGAAACTGGTCGCCATGGCCCAGAACCACGTACCGGTGATCGAAGATCTGCTCGTCATCGTGCCGGCCGACGTGACGATCGATCCCATGGTGATCGACGCCAATGTGACCACCGACATCACCGTCACCGTGATGGAGAGCGACGGCACCACGCCCAAGCCCGGCATCAACATCTGGGCCGAGGGCCTGGAGTATCAGACGACGCCCGTGGCGACCAACGCCGCCGGCGTCGCCGTGATCACCGTCAACTATCCCTACGGTCCGAGCCTCGACATCGTGGGGCAGGATCCGGCCGAGAGCTATCGCCTGTTCACCGAGCCGATCACGGTCAACGCGCTGGTGCTTGGCCGGCCCGATCTGACCGTGACGACGGACATCGGCATGGTCGACATGTTCCCGCTCAATCTGCCGGGGACCTTGAACGCCTCGGCGTCTCCCGGCGGTTTCACCCTGTACGCCCTTTTGCCCGACGGCTCGTTGTTGAGCAGCGCGACGCCGTCGTTGACGGTCACGGTCGGCTCGCTCGGCCAGGTCAAGGGCACCATCGCGCTGAGCGGCTATGACCTCTACAGCGAATTCTTCGACGTCGTAGCCGCGTACGGCACGGTGGCCGGCACCGTCACGAGCGGCGGGTCGCCGCTGGCCGGCGTCACGGTGCGTCTGGTCGATGCGAGCCAGACCACGGTTTTCGCCGTCACGACCGGCGCCAATGGCGCTTACGCGGGCCCCGACGAGGTCCTGGTGGATGATTACACCCTGGTGGTCGATCACTTCGGCTATCTGCACTACGAGCAGCCGGTGTTCGTCAACTACGGCGCCAACACGTTCGATATCGCGCTCGCGCCCGCGCCTTCCGGCGTGCTCTCGGGCTACGTCTACGACAGCCAGACCATGGAGCCCCTGCGGGGCAACGTGAAGATCTACCGGAGCGACAACGGCGCGTTGTACAACGAGGTCAACTGCGACGAGAACGGGTACTACGTCTCGGGCAGCCTGCCCTACTTCACGTACAACGTCCGCGTGCGCGCCTGGCACCACGTGCCGGTCACGGCGGAGATCATCATCGAAGATCCCGCCCTGCAGAAAGATTGGCTGCTCGACCCGACCAACGGCGACATCCTGGTGATCGACGACAGCACGGTCATGTTGGCCGACGATAAGATCAGCGAGAAGGGCGAACTCCTGGCCGCGGCCTACGATCCGCCGGCGACCAAGAGCGCGACTCTGATCGCGACCGATCTCGAAGAACTCGGCTATTACGTCAGCGTGGAGGGGATCAGCAGCGTCGATCCCGCCACCTTCTGGGATTACGACCTCGTGGTCGTCGCTTGCGGCGCGCGGACCAGCACGCTGCAGAACGCGTCCATCCGCACGGCCCTGGTGCAGTTCGCGCAGGCCGGCGGGCACATCCTGCTCGAGGGCGGCGAGGTCGGTTACAACCACCGCAATTCGGGCGACTTCGCCACCTATGTGATGCACACCAGCACCTGGAACGCCGACAGCGCCGGCAGCGTCCAGGGGATCGCAACCGACCATTACGTTGCGAACCACCCGAATAACCTGACCGGCACGACGATCCAGCTCACCTACAGCGGCTATGGCGACTCCGATGCCATGACCCCGCTGCCGACCGGCGCGCGGGTGATGAGCTGGACTACGCAGACCGAACGCGCCAGTGTCATCGCGTACGATCCGAACCCGAGTCCGATCGGCGGCCAGATCGTGTTCTTCTGCTTCAACTACGCAGCGCTGGCCGAGGCGCGGATCCAGTTGCTGGAGAACACGGTCCTGTGGCTGCTCACGCCGGAATTCGGCGACTGCGCGGTGCAAGGGACCGTCTTGCTGGCCGGTCAACAGGACCATGCGGGCATCACCGTTCGGGCCCTCCCCGGAGGCGGCAGCACGTTGACCGCGGCCGACGGCAGCTATGCACTGGACGGCTTGTATGCCGGCCCGTACACGATCATCGCCAGCAAGGATGGCTGGTCGGTGGCCTCCGAGTCGGTGACCCTTGCCGAGGGCGAGACGCTGACCGGCGTGGACATGGTGCTGACGCCGGTTGCCACCAGTGAATACTGCGCGTATCCCAATCTGCCGATCACCGACTACAACACGACGACGTCCACGATCACCGTCCCGCCGCAGGACGATGCCGCCATCACCGCCCTCGAGGTGTTCGTGAACATCAGCCACACCTATATCGGCGACTTGATTCTGAAGGTGACCTCGCCGAACCAGACGTCGGTCGTTCTGCACAACCGCAGCGGCAGTTCGGCCGATAACATCGTTGGCTGGTATCCGGGCGACCTGCAGCCGGTGGGCAACCTGGACGCCTTCCAGGGCCAGCAGATGGCCGGTGTCTGGACCTTTACGGTCCAGGACATGGCCGGCGGCGACTCCGGCACGCTGAACGCCTGGTGCCTGCGGCTGACGCACTCGACGGTGGTCGGGGTCGACGATGCGCAGGGTCCCAACGGCGGCGCGGTGCCGTCCGTGTTCATGGCGTACCACAACTACCCGAACCCGTTCAACCCGATGACCAGCATCAAGTTCGACCTGCCGCGCGCTGGCCAGGTCAGCCTGCGCGTCTATGATGTCGCCGGCCGCCTGGTGCGCACGCTGGTCGACGGACATCTGCCGGCGGCGTCGCATGCGGTCAACTGGGATGGCACCGATGCCAGCGGCCGCCGCCAGGCCAGCGGTGTCTACTACTACCGTCTGGTCACCGAGGTGGACTCGGCCACGCACAAAATGACGCTCGTCAAGTGATATAAGGCTTCGCGACGCGCGTCGATCCTCGGCCGGGCCCCGGTTATCAACCCGGGGCCCGGCCTTTTCGCAAACCCGGTCCTTCCTGCATCATCACGGGCGAAATCAGCGAGGGATATGGTCAAAAGAAAATGAGAATTGATATTGTATATGGCATAGTCCCGCAAGAATAGTGTATAATATCAAATATAGTTCTTTTTTCAAAACAACCTTTTTCCCGACGCCACGAAGTGGTATAATTCAGGCCAGGTCGTGGATTCCTTATTGTTCTTGTGATCGAACTGGAGCCCACATCGCGTCTGGTTGTCCCGAGGTCAAGGAAGGTCTGTGTAATGCGCATGCGTAACGTCCTGCTCCTAGCCGCCGCCGTTCTCCTGCTCGGCGGCGCGGCGCTGGCCAAGCCGCAATCCGTCGTTCTGTCCAGTCAACAACCTACACTGGATGTCCGCGGCGATGCCGGCGACGGCTACACCGTGAACGTGAACGTCGGCAAGCTGGAGTTCTTCGATGTCGAGACCAAGGCGGGGACGTTCACGCAACTCGTCATTCCGGGATTCCACGCGACCCAGCAGGTTGGCGATCCCTGCCTGCCAATGATGAACCGGCTGGTGGCGGCGCCCATGGGCTCCGCAGCCGTCGTCGAGGTCGTCTCGCAGCAGACCCGGCGCATCAAGCTCGCCGATCTCGGCATCACCAACCTGCTCATGCCCGCGCAGCCCAGCTTGTCCAAGAGCGACGATCCGGCGCTCGCACCGTTCCACTTCAATGCGGCCGCCTACGCCGAGTCCGGCTTGAAGGCGCAGGCCGCCCCGGCGGCGATGGTCTATCAAGGCCGGCTGCGCGCCGTGGATTTCGGCCGCCTGGAGATCTCGCCGGTCAGCTACGACCCCGTTGCCGGCGAACTCGAGGTCGCCGAGACGATGCAGGTCCGTGTCCGCTTCGAGGGTGGCGATCCCGCCGCCGCGGCTGAACTGCTGGCCCGCACCTGGAGTCCGTTCTTCGACGCCGTCTACGCCCGCATCGACGGCACGCGCGGCCTGCACGACAGCTACCCCGACCTGGTGCGCGACGAGGTCACCCTCGTGATCATCACCCCGAGCATGTTCACCGCGCAGCTCCAGGACTTTATTCAGTGGAAGACCGAGCGCGGCTTCCGCGTGATCACCGGGGAGATCGGCACGCCCGAGGTCGGCTCCACGACGACCAGCATCCAGTCCTATATCCACGGTCTCTACAACAACGCCACGCCGCAGCAACCGGCGCCGAGCTTCGTCATCTTTGTGGGCGACGTGGCTCAGTGCCCGACCTGGACCATCAGCAGCAACCCCACCGACCGGCCCTACTGCGCGGTCGACGGCGACTATGTGCCGGACATCTACTACGGGCGCCTGTCTGCGACCAACACCACCCAACTGCAGGCGATCCTCGACAAGACCATGCTGTACGACACGTACAGCATGCCCGACGATCGCTACCTGGCCAACGCGACCTTGATCGCCGGCGTCGACAGCTACTGGTCGGTCACGCACGCCAACGGCACGATCCGCTACGGCGAGGACTACTACTTCAACAACGCGCACGGCATCAACGCCTATGCCTACTACTATCCGGCGAGCGGCAGCTCCGCGGCGGCCATCCTCAACAACTGCAACACCGGCATCGGCTTCATCAACTACACCGCGCATGGCAGCACCACGAGCTGGTCGAACCCGAGCATGACCCAGGCCAACGTCAACAGCATGACCAACAACGGCCGGTACTTCCTG
>JAQULN010000133.1 GCA_028718575.1 Candidatus Krumholzibacteriia bacterium
CCTCCAATATCACCCGGGGCCGGTAGGCTTGTCCCGTCACGAGCCAGTTCATGGTGTCGTGCCAGAGGACGGGCGACGTGAGCTGCCGCTTCAATCCCGCCCGCAGCTCGGCGCCGCGGGTTACCGGCCGACCGGATACATTGGCTACGAGTGGCTGGCGAGGATCCTCGAAATCGGTCGCCTCCAGGTCGCTCGCGAATTCTGCGGCAGCCTCGGCCAACAGCGGCGAATGAAAGGCGCCGCTGACGTTCAATGGCGTTACCCGCCGCGCGCCGGCGGTCTTCAGGGCTTCGCCCGCGGCGGCGACGGCCCCCGGCTCACCGGAAATGACAACTTGCGTTTCTGAGTTGTGATTGGCCAGGACAACCGATCCGTGCTGGCGCGCCACGTCGGCGCACACCTCGCGCACAACGCCGGCCCCCAGGCCCATCACCGCCGCCATCGTGCCCGGCCGGGCTTGACCGGCGTTGAACATCAATTCCCCGCGCCGCCTGACCAGCACGAGCGCCTGTTGCGGCGTGAGCGCACCGACGGCCACGGCCGCCGAGAATTCACCCAGACTGTGCCCGGCAACGGTCGACGGTTCGATGCCCAGTTCCGCCAGGGCGTGGACCGCCGCGACGCTGTGCGCGAGGATCGCCGGCTGCGCGTTCCGAGTCTCCGTCAGTGTCTCCAAAGGGCCTTCATACATCAACGCGGTCAGCGGATACTGCAGAATCGTATCCACTTCGGCCAGGAACCGGCCGGCCGCGCCTCCGGCCGCCGCCAGATCGCGTCCCATGCCGACTACCTGCGAGGCCTGGCCCGGAAATATCATCGGGACTCGAATGGTCATCACGGTGTCATCCTTCCCGTCCGGCCGGGCCGGACAACGCACCGGCGATGAGATCGGGCAGCCGGCAACGCACCTGTTGATCGGCTACGCGGATCGCGTGCGTGAAGGCCAGTGCCGAGCTGCGCCCGTGGCAGATGATCGAGACCCCCGCCACGCCGAGCAACGGAGCACCGCCGTAGATCTCGTAATTGAAACGACGCTTGATGGCAACAGAAAACGCCTTTAACCCCTCGAGTTCCTGCGGTTCGAGTCGGCCGCTGCGGGCCAGCGCGTTCAGAAACTGCGCCACGCCCTCGACGAATTTTAACACGATATTGCCGGTGAACCCGTCCGTGATCAGCACATCGCACTCGCCGACCATGACCTCATTCCCCTCGACATTGCCGACGAAATTGAGTTCCGAGCCGCGCAACGCCTGATGCGTCTGGACGGCGAGGTCGTTGCCCTTGGCGGGTTCGCTGCCGATGTTCAGCAGCCCGACCGCAGGCGACGCGACATGGTGCATTGCGCGGCAATAGGCGTCGCCCATGCGCGCGAAACTCAGCAGCAGTTCCGCGGTCGTCTGGGTGTTCGCCCCGGCGTCGAGCAGCAAGGTCTCCCCCCGCACCGTCGGAAAGAACGTGGCGATGGCCGGCCGTTCGGCGGCGGGCAACCGCCCGAGGATCAACAGGCTGGCGGCCACCATCGCCCCGGTCGATCCCGCCGAGACGACGGCATCGACCTCTCCGGCCCGCTGATCCCGCATCGCGCGCACGATCGGCGAATCCGGCGTCGCTCGCACCGCCTGAGCGGGCGCGGCGTCCATCGGGATCTCCTGGTTGCAATCGATGATTTCGATGCCCGGTTCGGCCCCGGCGCCGCCGAGTTCCGCCGCAACCCTCGCTTGCTGCCCGTAGAGAACCAGATCACAATCGACGCCACCGTGCAGCGCGGCCAGAACCCCCGGCACCACAGCCGCGGGACCGACGTCGCCGCCCATGGCGTCGACCGCAATCCGGGGACGACGCGAAACGTGCGCCACGCGAACGTCCCCTATCGCCGAAACGGGAACGGGGCGGTGATCAAGATTCGACCACCAGGACTTCTCGTTCGCCGTAATACCCGCACTCGCGGCATACGCGGTGTGGCAGGCGAGGAGCGCCGCAATGAGGACACTTGCTGGGGTCGGGCCGCCGCAAATGCCAGTTGGCGCGTCGCTTGCCCTGACACTGGTGACTCGTTTTCCGCTTGGGAACCGCCATGGTCGCCATTCTCCTTCCAGGCGGCGGAGCCGCCGCGACTACCGTCAACCCGCGGCCGCGAACGCGGTCTCGCGTGGCTCTCAGTCAGGCAGATCATGCCAACGCGGATCGACGTCATCGTCCCGACACTGGCAATCGCCCGTATTCCGATCGGCGCCGCACCGGCTGCAGAGGCCCCGGCAGTCCGGCCGACAGAGGCGTACTTGCGGTACGGCCAGCACGACCGCCTCCCGCACGTTCTCGTGCAGGTCGACCAATCCGCTGCGCTGGTGGACGATGGGCGAATCCGCGTCCTCGTCCTCGTGGCCGGCGTCCCGCAGGACCATCAGTTCGAAGGCGACGGGAAAACGTAACGTGAACCCGGCCAGGCACCGGTCGCAGGTCGCCGGCCCCTCGGCGGTCAATTCGCCGCGCAAGAGGCATCGGCCGTCCAGATTGTCCACGCACAGATCGCCGCCGATCTCGACAAGCGAGAGCCCATCCGCCCCGAACCCGAGGTCGAATTGCCCCTGTACAGCCAGAAAACTCCGGCCGCCTGGTGTCCTGTCGAGGTCCAGTCTCACGAGCGGGGAACTCTAACCCCCCTGCCGACCGCTGTCAAGGCGCCCGCTTGGCCTCTAACACGAGCAGACACGGCGCCTCAACGTCCGAAAATCAGGGCCAACTCGCGTTCCGCGTCGGCCCGGCCGGCCGATGCGTGCACCGCGTTCTGCGTCAACGACGTGCCGAAGCGGGCGCGAATGGTGCCCGCAGCAGCCTTGGCCGGATCCGTGGCTCCGATCAACGCGCGCAACCGCCCCACGGCGTCCTCGCGTTCGAGGCCGGCACAGATCACCGGGCCTGAGGTTATATACTCTAAAAGATTATCATAAAATGGTTTACCATGATGCTCGGCATAAAACTCGGCCACCGTTGGTCGCGCCAACCGGCGCAACGCCAGTTCGGTGATCCGGAAGCCGTCGGCGTTGACCATGGCCAGGATCTCACCGCAACGCTGGGTACGCGCGGCGACAATCTCTGGCTTGATCAT
Organism: Candidatus Krumholzibacteriia bacterium; assembly: GCA_028718575.1. Taxonomy (GTDB): domain Bacteria; phylum Krumholzibacteriota; class Krumholzibacteriia; order LZORAL124-64-63; family LZORAL124-64-63; genus Glo-17. The sequence continues at coordinate 3,107 of JAQULN010000133.1, forward strand.
AAAGAAGGTTTTTTGCATCACGAGTCTCTCCGGCGAGGACGGGCTGACCGCAACAAGTCGACGATGTCGGCCGCCCGGGCGGCCACCGGAATCTCGGCCGCTTCCAGTGCCGCAATCTTGTCCGCGGCGGTTCCGCTGCCGCCGGTCACGATCGCGCCGGCGTGTCCCATGCGCTTGCCGGGAGGCGCGGTCCGGCCGGCGATGAACGCCACCACCGGGATCGTCACGTGTTCGCGAATGTAGGCGGCGGCCTGCTCCTCGGCGTCGCCGCCGATCTCGCCGATCAAGACCAGCGCCTCGGTCTGCGGATCGCCCGCAAACGCCTCGACGGCATCGAGGAAGGTGGTGCCGATCACCGGGTCGCCGCCGATCCCCAGGCAGGTGCTCTGCCCGAGACCTGCGTTGGTGAGCTGCCAGACTACTTCGTAGGTCAAGGTGCCGCTGCGCGAGATGACTCCGACGTGGCCCGGTTTGACGATGCTGGCGGGCATGATGCCGAGCTTCGCCAAACCTGGCGCCAAGAGGCCTGGGCTGTTCGGGCCGATCAGCCGAACGCCGCGTTCCTGGAGAAACGGGAGGGCCCGCACCATGTCGAGCGTCGGGACGCCTTCGGTGATGCAGACCACAAGTTCGAGGCCGGCGTCGGCGGCTTCGAGGACAGCGCCCGCGGCGAACGCCGGCGGTACGAAGATGACCGACGTGTTGGCGCCCGTCGCAGCCACGGCGTCGGCTACCGTATTGAAGACCGGAACTCGATCGTCGAACCGCTGGCCATGTTTGCCGGGGGTCACGCCCGCCACGATCGGCGTCCCGTACGCCAACATGCCGCGGGTGTGGAAGCTGCCGTCGCGGCCGGTGATTCCCTGGACCAGCACGCGCGTGTCCTTGTGCACGAAGATCGCCACGAGATACCTCCTCAGGCCGCCTGGCCGGCGAGCGCGATGGCCTTTTGCACGGCTTCGTCCATGGTCGCGGCCGGCACCAATTCCGTCGCCGCGAGCAGTTCGCGGGCCTCGACCTCGTTGGTGCCCGTCAATCGCACGACGATCGGTACGCGGATGTCGAGTTCGCCGGCGGCCTGGATGATGCCGCGGGCCACGTCGTCGCAGCGCGTAATACCGCCGAAGATGTTGAACAGGATGGCCTTGACCGCCGAATCAGCCAGGATGATCCGCAGCGCACTGACGACCTTTTCCGGCCGCGAGCTGCCGCCGATGTCCAGAAAGTTGGCCGGGCGGCCTCCGTAGTACTGGACGAGGTCCATGGTGGCCATGGCCAGGCCGGCGCCGTTGACCAGGCAGCCCACGTTGCCCTGCAGTTTGACGAAACTCAGGTCGGCCTCGCGCGCCTGGCGCTCCGCCGGATCTTCGGCGTCGCGGTCGCGCAACGCGTCGTGCCGCGGCTGCCGAAACAGCGCGTTGTCGTCGAGGTTGATCTTGGCGTCGATCGCCAGACCGTCCCCGGCCGGGGTGAAGATGAACGGATTAATCTCGGCGAGACTGGCGTCTTCGGCCAGGAATGCCGCGTACAGCTTCTGGAGAGCTGCGCCGAGTTGGCGCGCCCGCGGCAGATCGCCGGGGCAAAGGTGCAACCCCAGATGCAGCGCCTGGTGATCCAGCAGGCCGAAGCGGGGATCGACGGCCAGCTTGTGAATCGCTTGAGGATTGTCTCGCGCGACCTGTTCGATCTCGATGCCGCCCTCGGCGCTCGCCATCACGAGCACGCGGCGGCTGCCGCGATCCACGAGCATGCCCAGGTAGTACTCCGCCGCGATCTCCGCCGCCGGCGTGACCAGGATCTGGCGGACGCGGTGGCCTTTGATGTCCAGGCCGAGAATTGCGCCCGCGTGCCGGCGGACCTCGGCCGCGGTCGCACAGAACTTGACGCCGCCCGCCTTGCCGCGGCCGCCGGTGAGCACCTGCGCCTTGACCATGACCGGCAGCCCCAGCTCCGCGGCGGCCGCCACTGCTGCGTCGACCGTCGCGGCAACCGCCCCGGGCGGCACCGGCAGGCCGTGCCGCCGCAGGATTTCGCGTCCCTGGTATTCGTGGATATTCACCGCGTCTTGACCTCCCAGCAGCGCTGCCTCTAAAAACAGGTCCGGCCTCTCGCGAGGCCGGACCCATGGTAAACGATTCTGTTGCTTCTGCCAGCCTCGCGCGACGGAAACGTCATGCCAGAAAACGCGCCAGGACCTGCGGTAAATCTGGTTTGCCAATCTCCTGCAGCTCATAGCCGACGCGCACGGTCGGCTTCTTGATCTTGATGATCCGCGTGAGGTCGATCGGGGTGCCGATCACGACCGCGTCGCAGTCGACGGCGTTGATCGTGCGCTCGAGATCCGCCTTCTGTTCGTCGCCGTAACCCATGGCTGGCAGCAGGGTGCCGATCTCCGGATAGGCCTCGAACGTCGCCGCGAGCCGGCCGACAGCCCAGGGGCGCGGGTCCACCAATTCGGCGGCGCCCAGGCGCGTCGCCGCGACGACGCCCGCGCCATAGGTCATGTCACCGTGGGTGAGCGTGGGGCCGTCCTCGACCACCAGGACGCGCAGCCCCTGCAGGTCGGTCAGATCGCCGGACAGCGTGAGCGGACTCGCCGCCTCGATGATCACCGCGTCCGGATTGATCTCGCGAATGTTGTCGCGCACGGTCTGGATGTCCTCGAAATCAGCCTCGACGACCTTGTTGATCACTACCACGTCGGCCAGGCGCACGTTGGTCTCCGCCGGGTAATACTCTTTCTCGTGCCCCGGCCGGTGCGGATCCGCGACCACGATGTGCAGGTCGCTCTGGTAGAACGGCGTGTCGTTGTTGCCGCCGTCCCACAAGATGATGTCGGCTTCCTTCTCCGCTTCGCGCAGGATGGCCTCATAGTCGACACCGGCGTAGATCACGCCGCCGGCGGCGATGTGCGGTTCGTACTCTTCCATCTCCTCGATGGTGCACTCGTGCTTGACGAGATCGTCGAGGGAGGCGAACCGCTGCACCCGCTGCTTGACGAGATCGCCGTACGGCATGGGATGGCGCACCGCAACGACCCGCTTGCCTGCCGCGCGCAGCAGGCGGCAGATCGCGCGGCTCGTCTGGCTCTTGCCGCAACCCGTGCGCACCGCGCCGACGGAAATCACCGGCTTGTTGCTCAGCAACTGCGTGCCGCGCTCGCCCAGCATCACGAAGTCCGCGCCGGCCGCGTTGACCCGGCTTCCGAGGCTCATCACCTGCTGGTAGCTCCGGTCGCTGTAGGCCATCACGCAAATGTCGGCGTCTGTTTCGGCAATCAAAGCCTCGACGCGCGCCTCCTCTACGATCGGGATGCCGTTGGGATAGAGCTTGCCCGCGAGTTCGCGCGGGTACTTCCGTCCGTGGATATCGGGAATCTGCGTTGCAGTGAACGCGACGACTTCGTAAGCGTCATTGTCCCGGTAGCGGCAGTTGAAGTTGTGGAAGTCGCGCCCGGCGGCGCCAAGAATAATGACCTTGATCCTGCTCATCGTCGTCTCCTTGCAGACACTTCTGTCGGGTCTACCGCGCCACGGGACCAAGCGGGGTTATGCCCCGGATTCCCGGATAGCGGCGATGATGGAGGAGGTCGACCAACCCGCCTGCATTGGCACCCGGACGACAGCGCCGCCCCAGCTGCGTACCTCGCTGGCGCCGACGATGTCCGCGTCCACGTACTCGGACCCCTTGACGAGCACGTCCGGGCGCACCTGGAGGATCACCTCCAGCGGAGTCGGTTCGCCAAATATGGTGACGGCCGCGACGGGCCGCAAGGCGGCGATCAGGGCGGCACGCCCGGCGGCGGGGACCAATGGGCGCGACGGCCCCTTGAGTGCGCGGACGCCCGCATCGTCGTTGACCGCCACGAGCAGGCGATCGGCCAGTCCGGCGGCGGCCGCCAGACTGTACAGATGCCCCGGGTGTACTAGGTCGAAGCAGCCGTTGGTGAACGCGATGGTCAAACCCGCGTCGCGCTGCGCCTGCGCCCAGGCGGCGAGCTCGCACCGCGCGAGAACCCGGCCGCGGTCCACCACGCGCGCCTTCATCCCAGATCCCCCTGCCCGCAGGCCGCCGCCAGTTGCCGGCGGCTCACGGCGACGGTGCCCACCTCCCGAACGGCGAGTCCCGCGGCGTGGTTCGCCAGCGAGGCCGCCGAGAGGAAATCGGCGCCCGCCGCCAACGCTGCCGTATAGGCGGCAATCACCGTATCGCCGGCGCCGGTCACGTCGTAGACCTCGCTCGCCTCGGTCGGCAGGTGGTGCACGGCGCCGTCGCGAAGGAAGAGGCTCATGCCCTGTTCGCCGCGCGTGATCAGCACGCACGCGGCCTGCGTGCGCTCGCACAATAGACGGCCGACTTTCGTCAGGCTCTCGGCATTGGTGATCGGCAGCGCACACGCTTGCTCGGCCTCGCGCTGGTTGGGGGTCAGCGAAGTGACGCCGCGGTATT
>JAQULN010000134.1 GCA_028718575.1 Candidatus Krumholzibacteriia bacterium
GCAGGCTCTGGTAGGTGAGATCGAACAGGGCGATCTCGATCACGCGTTCGCCGCTCGCGGCCGTGCGCCGGCGCACCGCGTCGGCGTCGGGCCACTCCGCCGGCCACGCCGCCGGAGCGACCGCGGCCAGGCGCAGCTCCGCGAGCGCCCGGCGGAAACGGACGGGAGTCACCGGCGGGGCGTCACGGCTGCCGTCGAGGGCGCGCAGGCCGGCCAGCGGCAGGGCGCGGTCGTGCAGGCGGCCGGTCGTGACGAGGTCCGCATCCAGCAACGCGAGGGCCTCGCGCAGAGCGCCGCCGGCGTTCTGGGCTCCGGCGGGGGTCGTCAATGCGAGTGACAGGAGGGCGAAAAGGGCGACGAGTAGAAGGGCCCTGGCGGACGACGGGACGCGCACGGCCATGGCAGGACCTCCCTGGGCTAAGCAGAGGGGACGACGAACACGAGTATACAGGATAGACCAGGTTCACGGGACGCCCTTGCGAACGAACTCCCGCGTCACCTGCTCGGCGCTCCAGTCAGGGTGCTGCGTCCTGATGCGGACCCGGCATAGATTCGGCGCGAGGTCGCTCAACTCGAAGGCGAGCCGGGGCGGTTCCATCACACCCGCCAACCCGCCGCAGCCTCACCTCACCTTCACCAGCCGTCCCGTCGCCGTTTCGCGGCCGGATTCGAGGCGGTAGAAGTAGACCCCGCTCGAAACGGCGGCGCCGGTCGCATCGCGACCGTCCCAGTGGACACGGCGTTCGCCGGCCGCGGCGGCCGGCACCGCGACCGTGCGCACGCGACGGCCCGCCACGTCGAAGATCTCGAGCCGGGCCGGGCCGCTTGCCGGCTGGCGGAAGCGGATCTGCGTCTCGCCGCCGAACGGACTGACCGCGCCGAGCACTTGTAATCCCGAAACGTTAGCGGCGTCGAGCACCGGCGTCGACGACAGGAGCACGTCGACCGCCGCGCCGAGGTCTGGCCTTGGGCCGATGTCCTTGATCGGATCGAGATGCGGGATGGCCGTCGTGCGCAGGAGCTGCCGCAGGTCGCTCGGCGTGAGCGGCTGTCCCCGCTGTGCCTTGGCGATGCCCTGTAGGCAGAGCGCGGCGCCGGTGACCATGGGCGAGGCGCCGGACGTGCCGCCGAACGAGTTCGTATACGATGTCCGCGCCGCGCCGCCGTTGTAGAGGTCGCCGTAGCCGGTGGTCACAATGTCCGAGCCCCAGGCGTGCACATCCATGCGGCTGCCGTAATTGGTGAACCACTCCGCCACGCGGCCGTAGGGCGTGCCGGCGCCCACCATGATCGCTCCGGAATCCCGCACGGAGCGGTCGAACACTCCATTCCAATGGATGGCGTCCAGGTTCTGCGAGCCGTTGGCGCCGGCCTCGATGCACACGACGTCGAGCGCCCAGCAGCCGGTCCAGATGACATCGAAGTTCGTCTGCAGCCATTCCATCGGCGTGGCGTCGCGGCCAGGGGGATACATTTGCAGCTCGATGAGCCAGACGTCACCCGGTCGCAACGCGCGGATCGTCTGCAAGAAATAATGCGACACTTCGGGCCATTCGGCGACCGTGATGCCGACCGTGCCCCACTCGGCATCGCTCGCGAAACCGGTGACGCCGAAGCTGTTGTTCATGCCGATGACCTCGCCGAGGACCGCCGTCCCGTGATCCGCGTAGCCGACCTCGCCGCCGCCGCTCAAGTAGAATTGCCGGAACGGGTCGAAATCTTCGTGATCCCAGGTCCAGTCCAGTTCGACGTCGATGAACCGCATGCCGGCGCCACGGCCGCCGGGCACCGCCCACGCGCTGGGCGCGTCCAGGCCCGCCGGAGTGTCGTAGAGATACTGCTGCTGCGAAGTGAAGTCGGGCGTGGGCATGGGGTTCGGTGGAGCCGGCTGGCGATCGGTCGACCCGCTCCGCAACACCGCCGGCTCGCACTCGGGGGCGGGATGCGCGATCTCCACCTCCGGCAGCGCCAGCAAGGCGTTCAAGACGCCGGCGAGATTGGCGCGGCCGCCCGGCAGCTCGACGTCATACCACAGCGAGAGGTCCGGTCCGGTGCGGCCGGAGGCCGCCTCGCCGCGGGCCTTCCAAGCGCGGAACAGCGCCGGCTCGCCGGCAAACGTGCGGCGCACCGTGCGCGCGCCCGCGAGCACGACGTTCAGGTCGGCGAGGTCGTGTTTGCCGGACGCGACGAAACGACCGTCGCTCAGGGCGACGTCCATGCCCTCGACGAATTTCACGTGCAACCAGGCCGGATCGAAGCGGGCCAGGGCTGTTTCGTTCCAGTCGAGGACCGGACCCACGGCGCGGGTCGTGGTGTCGAGCGCTGCCGCCGAGGCCGCAATCAGAAGAACGATAGCAAGAGCGGTAACCAGACGCATTTCGACCTCCCAAGGGCGGCCACGCCGGCGGCGGATCGGCCGGACGCGGAGTGAGGACAACCACGGGTTACTGATTCTACCACAGCCTCGGGTCGATGGGCTACAAGCTGTCGATAGCCGGCGTGCTGCCGGCCGCCAGTTCGATCTGGTGCGGGGCATGAGCACTCTGTGCGGAGACCATCGAGTCCGGAGTTTCCCCGGCAACGCAGCGATAGAACCGCTGTTTGACTGGTTGCGGTTCTCTTGGCACACTACGACCCATGGCCACGAACGAAACCCTCGACATCGGTTGCGGTGGCGCCAAGTTCCCGGGGGCGGTCGGCATCGACGTCGTACCGGGGCCGCAAGTCGATATTGTGCACGACCTGAATCTAGTGCCGTGGCCGCTCGCGCCGGATCGCTTCGCAAGCATCGTCGCCTCACACGTTCTCGAGCACCTGGTCAACCTGGTGCCGGTGATGGAAGAGATTCACCGAGTGGCCAAACCCGGCGCCCGGGTGGCTATCACGACTCCTCACTTTTCGAGCTTGAATTCGTGGGAGGATCCGACCCACACGCGGCACTTCGCTCGGCGCAGCTTCGCCAGCTTCGACGTGGCGAGCCCGTACCAGTACACGACCAAGCGATTCCGGACCCTGTCGACGACGCTGCACTTCGGAGCCGGACTGTGGGATCATTGGGGCGAGATCCACTACAAGCTCTGGCCGAACTTCTGGGAAAAACAACTGGCCTTCATCTGGCGCGCCCGAGACATGGTGGTCGAACTAGAGGTCGTGAAATAGATCCGGGCTAGGCGTCCGGACCACGCACGGCGACACGGCCGCCGTCGGCCGGTTACGGTAAAATGGCGATTCACGCCGCCGGCGCCATGAGCCGCCCCAGGAACAGGATCGTGCCGCTGGATTCGTGCACGATGCAAAACAGGAACGGGTGGTCCGCCCGGAAGACGATCGGCTCGTCCTGAGGCCCGAGGACCGACGTGACCATCATGGTGACCGCCGTCGCCGCGGCGGCTTCGGTGCCGGCCTCGTCCACCGCGACGAACGCCTTGTGCGCGACCGCGTCGATGAACAGGTCGCGGTTGTTGTTCATGCCCGAGAAATCAGCGCGGTTCGGCGTGAAGGCCGCGGGCATGCCCAGCGCCGCCAGGACCGGACCGAGCGCGAGCGACGGTTCGAGACGGAAGCGCGGCAGGTGCACCTCGACACGCCGCGGCGGCAGATTCCGGGCCGCGATCAGCTCCCGCAGCCCCGCGGCGTCGAGCGAAGCTTCCAGCGCCGGCAGTCCGTCGGCGGTGCGCGGCAGGATCACCACCATCGCCAGGTCGCGGCCGGTGTACGGCAGGCGCAGTACCTGCGCGTCGCGGCTCTCCTGGTAGCCGAAGCGGTCGGTCTGGCGCATCAGCGGCACCTCGACCGACCCGCCGCCGCGTCGATGGAAGGGCGCCGGCGCGGTCGTCTCTTTAGCGAAGGGGGTAAGCCAGGCGGCCTTGAAGTAGATCGCATTGGTCAGCACGAGCCGCGTCGCCGGGGTCAGGCTGCCGGGCGCCAACAGGTCCTTGATTCGCTGGTTCGTCTGGTCGGCCACCCAATCGTTGATGCGGCCCGTGGCGGCTTGAGGATCCGCCGCGAAATCGGCCGTGAACGGCTGCGCGCCGTAGTGCTGTTGCGTCGCCGCCGTGAAGTCGGCGCGAAGCGGATAGCCCGCCTGCAGCCAGAGCGCGTTGGCAACGGTAAGCTGGAACGGATCCGCGGCTTCCGGCGCGCCGGGCCCGGGCGCCGGCCCGCGCGCGGGTACCGCTTCGGCGCCGGCGAACTGCCGCTGCAAGGCGCCGAGTTCGGCGTGCCGGTCGCCGCCGGCGAACAAGACCTGCTGCATCTGCCGCGCGGTCTCGCCCCGGGCGCCGAGCAGCGTCATGCCAAGCGCGCTCGCAACGCTGTACGGGGAGAAAAAGAGATTGTCGTCGCCGTTGTCGTCGGCGATTCGACTGTAGAGATCCCAGGCGAACGCCAGGTTGGCCTCGGCGAGACTCGCGGTCGCCGGGGACTCCTTGCACGCTGGCAGCAGGCCTACCATAGCCAAGCCTGCGGTCAGGGTTCGGATCATCCGCGATAGGCCGGACATGGTAGCTCGCTTTCGCCAGGAAGGTCTGCCGCCCAGAACGCCGCGCAACGGCCATGAAACACGTTGCCAGCCACTCGTGTCAACAGGCGCGGCGGACCGCGCCTCAGCGCGACTGCAGGATCCGCGCCAGCAGGTAGAGATGGTAGGTGGCCAGAACGCCGTAAACGATCAGCAACAAGCCCAGGGTCGCGCGCACCCACCGAAAGTAGCGGTGGATCGAGAGCAGCAGAAAGGCCAGCGGCAGCGGTCCCAACTTGACCAAGAGGAACCAGCCGACACCGCGGCGCAGGGCGCTGTCCATCAGCGGATTCAGTTCGCGGCCGCCATGCTCGAGGATGTACAGCGTGGAACTCGTATCGAGAAAGATCAACACCAGCAGGATCAGGATCAGGGCCAGGTGCGAGCCGCTCGAGCGATCGACGTACCGTCCGCGCGCGAGGTCGGGTTCGCGTCGAATGAGCGCCCGGCGGCCGCGCAGCGTGAAGCGCGACAGCACCGGCGTCGGATCTTGCCGGCGATCGTCGGGGCCGGTGCGGTTCTCGGCCGCCGCGTCGGCTCCGGAGGTCGCGGACTTGACGTGCGGATCCTGGGTCAACTCGTCGTTCCTTGCTTCCGGGCCGCCGGCCGTGCGAAACGCCGCAGCGAAGCGGCGCGTGGTCGGGTTATCGGCGGCCGGACCTCGACATTGACACCGACCTGGTCGTGGCGGACATTGTCGGAGACGCGCCGCGCGAGCGCAAGCAGGGAGCGGCTCGCCATCACCGCGATGATTGGGATGATTGCATGGCCGGACCGGAGCAATTTCAACTCACGAGGTTCGCCAAGAGCGCCGGCTGAGCGGCCAAACTGAGTCCGGGGGACCTGGACGGTTTGCTCGCACCGCTGGCCGGCGCCCGGTCGCCGAACCTCTTGGTCGGATATGAGACATCCGACGACGCAGGCGTTTACCGCCTGGACGCCGAGCGCGCGCTCGTGGTCACGGCCGATTTCATCACCCCCGTGGTCGACGACGCCGAGACCTTCGGCCGCGTGGCCGCCGCCAACTCCTTGAGCGACGTCTACGCCATGGGCGGGGTGCCCTTGACGGCGCTCAACCTCACGGGGTACCCGCAAAAAGAAGTGCCCGCCGAGGTGCTCAGAGCGATCTTCGCCGGCGCGGCCGCCGTTTGCGCCGAGGCCGGCTGCGTGGTCGCCGGCGGGCACACCGTGCGTGACAGCGAGGTGAAGTTCGGCCTGGCGGTCACGGGCCTCGTGCATCCGGAGCGGATCCTACGCAACAGCACCGCCCGGCCCGGCGATCGGCTCGTTTTGACCAAGCCGCTGGGAACCGGCGCGCTGGTCGCCGCCGGCCGCGCCGGCAAGCTCGCCCCCGCCGAGTACGACGCCCTCGTCCGGTGCATGACGACGTTGAACCGCTGGGGCACCCTGCTGCACGAACTGGGCGCCACCGCCTGCACCGACGTGACCGGGTTCGGCTTGACGGGCCACGGCCTGGAGATGGCGCGCGGCGGGGGCGCGCAGCTCGTGATCGAGAGCGCCGCACTGCCGCAACTGCCGCGAGCGGCCGCGCTCTGCGCCGCCGGGTTCACCTGCGGCGGCACCAAGGCGAACGCGTCGTTCACGGCCGCGTACCTGCAAATCGCCCCGCAGCTCGCCGACGGCATGGTCGGTCTGGTGCACGACCCGCAGACCAGCGGCGGGTTGTTGATCGCCGTCCCGGCGGACCACTGCGCCGAATTGTGCGCCGCGGTGCTCGCCGCCGGCGCGCTCTGCGCCGTCGTGGTCGGCGAGGTCCGCCCCCACCGCGCGGGCGACCCCTACCTCATCGTCGCCTGACCATGGGCACGGCGCGGGGGCACGCGATCGGCCCCACCTCAAGTTCTTGCCCCAGCGGACGATAACCTCGTAGCGGCATACCGCCGCGGTCTGCCTTGGAGGCCTCGATGTCCGCGACCGCCCGTCACCAGTCCCTGATGGACATCCACCCGCGCGAGTTGAAGCGGTTCGTCACCGATCTGCCGACCTTGCCCGTGGTCTTCCAGGAACTGTTCTCGCGCATGCAGGATCCCGACGCCAAGATCAGCGAACTGGCCGAAGTGATCGCGCGCGACCAGGCGCTGACCATCAAGATCCTCAAGCTGGTCAACAGCGCGTTCTACGGGCGCTCCGCCCAGATCAGCACGATCAGCCGCGCCGTGATCATCATGGGGTTTCAGGCCGTGCGGTCGGCGGCCCTGGCGGTTTCGGTCCTCGAGCGGTTCAAGGACCTCGAGACCGACGGCGCGTTCTCGCTGACCGAATTCTGGCGGCACAGCATCGGCGTGTCCTGCCTGGCGAAGCAGGCGGCCATCGTGTTGCACGTGAGCGTGCCCGAGGACGCTTTCGTGGCCGGCCTGCTGCACGATGTCGGCAAGCTGGTCATGTTGCAGCATTTCCCCGACGACGTGAACGACCTCACCCGTGCCGCCGCCGAGCAGCGCTTGACCTGGCGCACCTGCGAGGAAATGCTCTTTCCCATCCAGCACGACACGATCGGCCGCGCGTTGTTCCGTGCCTGGGATTTCCCGGAGGCCGTCATCGAAGCCGTCGCCTGCCATCACACTCCGACTGCGTCCAGCCGATACGCCGAACTGACCGCGCTGGTGCATCTCGCCGACTTCTTCAGCTACCACATGGATTGCGGCTGCCCCGGCAGCGCGCCCGCGCGCACCCACTGCCAGGACGCGGCCCGTCTCGTCGCGCTCACGCCCGACAGCGCCAACGAGGTGCTGCAACGCGCGCGGGACGAGTTCGCGGAATCGCTCGAACTGTTGAAGCTGCTGGACTGACCCCGCGCCGAGGCGGCATACTCCGGAGTGGTCCATGGCGACCCGCCGGAAGGAGACCTTGCGCGTGCCTACCCGTCTGCTTGCGATCGGCGACATCCACCTCGGCCGCCAGAGCGGTCGCCTGCCCGACCAGCTGGAGCCGGACCGGTTCAGACCCGCGGCAGCGCTCGCACAAGCCGTCAAGGCCGCGATCCATCACCAGGTCGCCGCCGTGCTACTGGCCG
>JAQULN010000135.1 GCA_028718575.1 Candidatus Krumholzibacteriia bacterium
TAATCGGGACCGGCGAGCAGGTGCGGCGCCGGTAGGTCCCGGAGTTGCTCGGTCCGGCAGTCGATGAACGTAACCGCGAATCCGAGCGGACCGAGGTAGGCGGCGAGGGCCCGGCCCACGTGCCCGGCGCCGAACAGATACGCCGGCGTACCGGCGCTGATCAGTTCGAAGAACAAGGTGACCTGGCCGCCGCAAATCATGCCCGTGCAGGTGCCGTGGTCGCGCTCGCGGGTGTCCAGGTGGAAGACCTGCAGGCACGGCCGTTGGTCGGCGAGCGCCGCCTGGGCGTGGGCGATCGCCATCTGCTCGAGGCCGCCGCCGCCGACCGTACCCGCGAGGCGACCCCCGGCGTCCACGAGCATCTTGCCCTGCACTTCGGCGGGCGCATGGCCCTGGGTGTCGACCACCGTCACCAGGACCGCGCGGCGTCCCCGGCGCTGCAACTCGACGATCGCGGCGTAGATGTCCTGCATGCGGTCATCCTTTCCAGGTCGGCCTCGTTCAGGCCTCGGCGGCCAGGGCGGCGAGGTCGTCGCGCGTATCGAGGTCCATCAGCACGGCCGCCGTCGCCACGGAGAGCCGCACCGCATCCAGGCAGCCGACCACATCGCGCAAGGTCGCGGGCGGCCTGGCGGCGAGGATCAACGACCGGGCCGCCGCGGGCAGCAGCACCGGGTGGCCGCCCCGTCCGGCGTGTTCGGGCACCACCGCGCGGCCCGCGCCGTGGTCGAGGAAGGCGCGGATCATCGCGCCCGGCAGGGACGTGCCGATCAGCGGGCAGTCGGCCGGCAGCACGAAAAAGCCGGTGCCAGCGGGGTCGATCGCGCGGGCGCCGGCCTGCACCGACGAGAACATCCCGTCGTCGAACGCCGCGTTGAACGCCAACTCCAGCCGGGGCTCCCCGGCAATCAGCGATGCCACGAGTTCGGACCGGAACCCGGCGACGACGACGATGCGCCGGCACCACGGCGCTAGGCAGTCAGCGGCGTGCAGCAGGAGCGGCCGACCCCGGTGCAGGTAGGCCGGCTTGAAGATCTCGGCTCGTTGTGAACGGCCGGCGGCCAGCACGATACCCTCGAACAAGGATATCCCCTTCCGTCTGAGGTTCCAGGGTACCCCGCCGGGTGACGCCATGTAAAGGACCGCGACGCGGCCCAATGGCGGCTAACGATCCCCGCGCTTCGACTGTCTATCGAGAGAACTCGCTCGCAGACCTCGGTGCCGCGCGCCTCGGGTACGCTTCCCTCGCCGCTTGTGGCTCTTGCCTCACACCTTTCGCATCGGTTATGCTTGATGGTCAAGTCGATGCAGAACAGCCAAGTTGTACGCTGATTCGGCTTCCGTGTCGGCGAGCGGGTTCTGATGGCCAGGAAACAGGCACTTGCAGCGGCGGGGATCCCATTCAACGCACCAGCCGACTACCCGATCCAACGATCCCGAAACAATCACGGCGAGTTCACTAACGCTGCCGCGCCGCTGCCTGTCCTTGTTGAAGACGACGCGCTGGTGAGCCGGGTCCGCCGTGGCGAGCCGGCGGGTGCGCGCGAGCGAGTCCCTGGAGGACAGCCGCGCCGCGGCGACCGCATCATGCCGTCGGTGCACGCGCTGACCGATTCGATGCGCACGGAGATTCGCGCCGTGCTCACGCCCGCGCAGCAGGCGATATTCGACACGCAGGAACCCCCGCCGGGAAACCGTCCGCCGCTGCGGCCGGGTCCCGCCGTTTCCGCGCGGCGGTCCGCCGCCAGGCGCTCCCGATTCCGCCGGCGGCCGGGATTGCCGCTGAGCGAACGGCGGCGCGTCAGCGCACATCGTCACGGCTCTCAGGAATCGTCCCGGCCGGCATCCGGTTCGGCGAACAGCGCGCGCACGCCGTCCTGGTTCAGCAGGATCAAGCTCGCCACGCCCAGCAGCGTCCCGAGCGGCATTTGGAGGCAAGCGACGGCGGCCACGACCATGCAGAACGTATGGCGGCGCCGCGCCAGCAGACTGCGGCCCGCCGCGACGACAACCCCGACCCACACCCAGGCCAAGATGATCGCGAAGCCGCCGGCCACCAGGCCCAGTGCGCCGACCGCCGCAACGGGCAGCACCGCCGGCTCGCGCCCGATCTCGCCGGCCAGCTCCGGCCACCAGAGCGAGGCCACCAACAGCCAGAACACCGGCACCAGCGAGCCGAGCAGGATGAGTCCGGCGTAGACGAAATGGAAGATGGCCAGCAGGCGGAGGTTCTCGGCGTGTCGGTTCAAGGCGGCTCCCTTCGGCGGCGTTCCACAGGATGTATACGCATCCCGGCGGACATCTTGTTACAACGGATCCCCGCTGGCAAGCGCGACCCCTCGTGTCGTATGCTGGTGGTAGGCGAGGCGGCTCCGCCGGCCGACGATTGGACCCGCAACGAGAACCGAGGCTAACCATGCAATTGTCTTTTCACGGCGCCGCCCGCGGCGTGACCGGTTCGCGGCACCTGCTCGCGACGGGCGATCGGCGGCTACTCATCGATTGCGGCATGTTCCAGGGACTCAAGAACCTGCGTCTGCGCAACTGGGAGCCGGCGCCCTTCGACCTCAAGACCATCGATACGGTGCTGCTGACGCACGCGCACATCGACCACTCGGGCTGGCTGCCGCGTGCGGTCCGCCAGGGGCTGCGGGCGCCGATCCACGCCACCGAGGGCACGCACGAGCTGCTCGAACTGCTGCTGATGGACTCGGCGTACCTGCAGGAAGAAGACGCGGCGTGGGCCAACAAAAAGGGCTATTCGAAGCACAAGCCTGCTCAGCCGCTGTATACCAGCGTCGACGCGATGCGCACGCTCAAGTACGTCAAGTCGCATCCGTTCGACCATTGGCTCGACCTCGGCGACGGCCTGCGCGCGCGCTACGGGAACGTGGGACACATCTTGGGCGCCGGCTTCATCGAGCTGCGCGTTCCCGTAGACGGCGGCGAGCACACGCTGGTCTTCAGCGGCGATGTCGGCCGTTACGACGTGCCCCTGCATCGCGATCCGGAGCCCTTGCCCGCCTGCGATACGCTCGTGATCGAATCGACCTACGGCGACAGCGAGCATTCGCACGAGCCGATCGCCGACCAGATCCAGCGGGTCTTCAAAGAGACGATCAAACGCCGCGGCGTCGTGCTGATTCCGGCGTTCGCGGTCGGCCGCGTGCAGATCGTGACGCTGATCCTGCGCGAGTTGATGCGAAACGGCGACTTGCCCGAGGTCCCGATCTACGTGGACAGCCCGATGGCCGTCGACGCGACCCTGATCTACAGCCGCCACCTCTACGACACCAATCTGGACGACGATGTGGCCAACGACGGCCGCAGCGAGCTTTTCCCGCGCGAGGTCAACCTGTGCCGCACGGTTCACGAGTCCAAGCAACTCAACATGCGCGAGGGACCGCTGGTGATCATCTCGAGCAGCGGCATGATCGCCGGCGGCCGCATCCTGCACCATCTCGCGCGCCGCATGAGCCGGCCGGAGAACCTGATCCTGCTGTCGGGTTTCCAGGCCGCCGGCACACGGGGGCGCTCATTGCAGGAGGGAGCGAGGTTCCTGCGTTTCCTCGGAGACACGTGGCCGGTGCGCTGCCGCGTCGAGACGATCCACGGCCTCTCGAGCCACGCCGACCGCACCGAACTGCAGCGCTGGCTGGCGACGGCGCCGCGCCAGCCGCGGCGCATCTTCGTGGTGCACGGCGAACCGGAGACGTCCATGGCGTTTGCCGGCACGCTGCGCAAGGCGCTGGCGCAGGGCAGCGCGGGCGACGCGGCCGGCCGGGCCGCCGAGGTGCACGTCCCGGAGCTGGACCAGGCGTTCGACCTCTGAGATCGCGGAATGCTCCGAGTCAGCCCCGCAGGCTCAGCGAGATCCGCCGCCGGTCGAGATCCACGTCGAGCACGGTGACCGTCACGCGCTGGTGCATCTTGACGACCTCATGCGGGTCGCGCACGTAGCGCTCGGCGAGCTGGCTGACGTGGACCAGGCCGTCCTGGTGCACGCCCACGTCGACGAACGCGCCGAAGTTGGTGACGTTGGTCACGATGCCCGGCAGGCGCATGCCCCGCACGAGATCTTCGAGCCGATGCACGTCGGCGAACTGGAAGGCCTCGAACTGGGCGCGGGGGTCGCGCCCCGGCTTGCGCAGCTCGTCGCGAATGTCTGCGAGCGTGGGCAGCCCCACGTCGCTGCTCGCGTAGTCGGTCAAGCGGATGCGATCGATGAGCGCGTCTTGGCCGATCAGCGCGGCGACGTCCACGCCGAGGTCGGCGGCCATCGATTCGACCACCGCGTAACGCTCGGGGTGCACGGCGCTCGCGTCCAGGGGATGCCCGCCGTCGCGGAGGCGCAGGAAGCCGGCCGCCTGCTCGAACGCCTTGGGACCCAGGCGCGATACCCGTAAGAGGTCGCGCCGCGCACCGAACGGACCCTGCGCGTCGCGGTACTTCACAATGTTCTCGGCCAGGGCCGGTCCGAGCCCCGACACGTAGGTCAATAACTGTTTGCTCGCGGTGTTCAACTCGACGCCGACCTGGTTCACGCAGCTCATCACCGTATCGTCCAGGGCCTGCCGCAGTTGCTTCTGGTCGACGTCATGCTGGTACTGGCCGACGCCGATCGCCTTGGGGTCGATCTTCACCAGCTCCGCCAGCGGATCCTGCAGCCGCCGCCCGATCGAGACGGCGCCGCGCACGGTGAGATCGAGCGCGGGGAATTCCTCGCGCGCCGTCTCGCTCGCCGAGTACACCGACACCCCCGCCTCGTTGACCATCACCACGGCGCAACCCTCCGGCAGCTCCAATCGCCTCACCCACGCCTCGGTTTCGCGGCCGGCCGTGCCGTTGCCGATGGCGATCGCTTGGGCCGCATGGCGTGCCGCCAGCCGCTCAACCGCCGACGTGGCCTGGCCGGCGCGGTCGCCGCCCGTGTGCGGATAGATCGTCTCGTGCGCGAGCAGCGCACCCTGCGGATCGAGCACCACGAGCTTGCAGCCGGTGCGAAAACCGGGATCGAGCGCGAGCACGGTCTGGCGACCGAGCGGCGGCGCGAGCAGCAGCTCGCGTAGGTTCGCAGCGAAGACGCGGATCGCCTCGGCGTCGGCCGCCTGCTTCAACTCGAGACGAAGCTCGGTTTCCAGCGACGCCGATAGCAGCCGCTTCCAGCCGTCGGCGATCGCCAGGGCGACTTGCGCCGCGCAGCGGTTCCCGTCGGCGGCGCCGCGCAGAAAGCGGCGCGTGAGCAGGCCCAGCGCCGATTCGTCCGGCGCCAGGAGGCGCACGGTGAGGATCTCCTCGGCTTCGCCGCGGCGCAGGGCGAGGACGCGGTGGCTGACCGCGCGCGCGATCGGCTCGGAGAAATCGTACCAGTCGCGGAACTTCAGGCCGGCGTCTTCCTTGCCCTTGCGGACCTGGCTGCGGATCACGCCGCGCTCGCGCAAAAGATCGCGCAGCTCGGCGCGCGCCTCGGCGTCCTCGCTCACCCGCTCGGCCAGGATGTCGCGGGCGCCGGCCAGTGCGGACGCCGGGTCGGGCACGTCGTTGATCGCGTCGACGAAGCGCGCGGCTTCGCGCTCGGGGTCGGTCGCCGCGTTCTGCGCCCAGAGCAATTCGGCCAGCGGCTCGAGGCCGCGCTCGCGGGCCATGGTGGCGCGCGTCCGCCGCTTGGGCCGGTAGGGGAGGTAGACGTCTTCCAGAGCGGTCAGGGTGACGGCCGCCAGGATCCTGTCGTGCAACGCATCGGTAAGCAGGTCGCGTTCCTGCAGCGACTTGAGGATCGCCCCGCGCCGCTGGTCGAGCGCGGCGAGATCCGCGAGGCGGTCGCGGACCGCAGTGATCTGGACCTCGTCGAGGCTGCCGGTCTGCTCCTTGCGATAGCGGGCGATGAACGGCACCGTGGCTCCCTCGGCCAGCAACGCGGCGACGGCCGCGGTCTGACGGGGAGCGATCTGCATCTCTCGCGCGATGAGATCGGCGTGGGTCATGCCTCGAATTTCTTCTGATGATACTGCCGTGCCAGGCGACGGCGCTCTTCAGGCGAGAGCGATTGCATATATGCTTTCCAACCGGGGCACCAGTTCGTGTGCCAGCGCCATAACCGCGCGAGCAAAGCGCGCGGGTTGCGGTCGTAACGGGCTCGAGCGGCGCAGGTCGCGCAGCCGTGGTCAGCCATCGGAATCACCTCCGAGTCAGGGGTACGGCGTCTCGCACGCGACAATCATCGCGCGCGAGGATGGTGGCGACAAGGGAAAGGAGCCTCCAGGCGGACTGCGCGGCAGCGCGCCGCGGAACCTGGCCCCGTACGAACGAGTACGCGGCCCCGGGGCGCGTCGTATCGTCGAACTTCGGGATTGACCTTGGCTGAGATCTTTTATACGATAAAACGAGTCCTGTATTAGAGCGCAGGTACTCCTATGCGACCACTTGACGAACCCCAGACCGGAGCGGGCGCTGACCCGCGACCAAGGATCGTGCCATGAGTACCCCCGGCAATCCGACCACGCCGACGACCGCGACGGAATCGACGGCTGCCGAGATCCGCGCCCTCGTTGCTTCCTTCGCGGACGTCGCGCGGCGCTTTGATCTCGATCGCCTGGCTGACTACTACGCTGCCGATGTACGCGCGTTCGATGCGATCAACCAGCTCGAATTCCGCGGGCGCGATGTTTACTTGCGGCACTGGGCCGATTGCCTCGCCCAGTGCAACGGTCCGATGATCTTCGAAACCGACCATCTGGAGATCGAGTCCGCCGGCGACCTCGCCGTTGCCCATTGCCTGACGCGCTGCGGAGGCGTCGACGACCAGGGCCAGGAGCACACCTCGTGGATGCGCGCCACCATAGTCTTTCGCAAGCTCGCCGGCCGCTGGCAAACCGTCCACGAGCATTTCTCGCTGCCGGTCGACATGGAGACGGGGCAGATGCTGGGCGGACTCAAGCCGTGATTCGCCGCCGCGCCTCCTTCGCTACTGCAGCAACGTCAGCTTGCGGGTGATGGCTCGGTCGTGGGTTGTGAGCCGGTAGAAGTAGTTGCCCGACGGCACGCTGCGGCCACGCGCGTCGCGCCCCTGCCAGCGGACCTCATGGCGGCCGACCGCCTGCCAGCCGTCCGCGAGTTCGACCACGAGGCGGCCGCGCTGGTCGAGGATTTGCAGTCGTACTGCCATGCTCTGCGGCAGATCGTACGCGATGGTGGTGGCCGGATTGAAAGGATTGGGCCAGTTCGGCAGGAGACCGACTGCGGCGGGCGCCGCGTCGATCGCGGTCACCTCGGCTTGCCAGCCGGCCAGCCGGGCCATCATCCACCAGAAGGCGCGTCCCTTGCGGTAGCAATTGAAGCAATGCGAATGCGCGCAGCTGCCGCAGAGCGGGCAGGTATTCTGGCCGCACCAGACGCTGCACCAGTTGCAGCCGTCGTCGTCCTCGGGGTACCAGACGCCGTCGGGATCGTAGCTCTCGATGTCGGCGAAGTCGAAGAGCACCTTGCCGCCGGCCGCGCAGAAGTCGCGGATCTGATTGTTGCGCTGGTAGAGATTGCCGTCAGGGCCGGTG
>JAQULN010000136.1 GCA_028718575.1 Candidatus Krumholzibacteriia bacterium
CACTGGGCGCGCAGCGCGGCTTGCAGGTTCGACGCCAGCAACGATGCCGGCATGCCCTTGCCGCTGACATCGGCGATGATCAGGGCAAGTTTGCCGTCGCTGCGCGGGATCACGTCGTAGTAGTCGCCCGACACCGTCTTGCTCGACAGGTTGACGGCATCGATCTGGATCCCCGGCAACTGCGGGATGGCAGCCGGCAGCAAGCGACTCTGGATCGACCGCGCCAGGCGCATTTCCTCTTCGAGCGTCTGCTTGGCCAGTTCCTCCGCGTACAGGCGCGTGTTTTCTAGTTGCATGGCCGTCTGCCGGGCGACGATCGAAAGGAGTCGGACCTCGTGCAATTGATACGTTTCGTCGCCCGGCAAGGCCGGTAAGGCGATCAGGCCGATGATGCGCCCGGAGACGGCCAAGGGTACCAGCAGATTGACGCCGCCGGCGACGAGCCGGATTTGTTCGCGCTGGAAGGCGGCGATGGCCGGGGCGGAAGCCTCATCCTGGCGGGCGGTCAGACGCCGCACCTCACGGGGATCGATCCACATAGGCTCCTGGCGCTCTTTGAGCGCCTGCAACGCCAGGGGCAGCTCGATTCGCAGAGCGTCGCGACCCGAGCCTTCGCGGCCAAGCGAAGGCGCATCGCGGCGGCCCTCCGGCCAGGCGCGGCAAAACACCGTCGTCTCGGCGCCCGCCTGCGGCAGATAGAACGACAGTTCCTGCAGATTCAACGCGTGTTTCAGTTTGCGCCCGACATGGTCCAGCAAGGCTTGTTGCTGGAGCAGACCGGGAATCTCGCGGCTGAACTGGTCCAAGAGCACCGCCAGCTTCGCGCGCGACTGGTACAGGCGATTCTCCAGGGCGTGTTGCGCCTGGTTGCGCACCGGCCAGAGCGCGGCGGCGGCGAAAAGCGTCACGCCGACGGCGATCAGGGGGTTGTTCGACCCGACAACCGCGACCAGCCGGCTGCCGAGCCAGAGCACGGCGGCGGCCCAGCCGACGAGCAGCAGACCCGAGAGCGCGCCGAACAGCAGGCTGCGCTTGACCAGAAAATCGATCTGCAGCACCTGATAGCGGGCCACGCAGTAGCCGAAGCTCACGGGAATCGCGGCCAGAGGAACGACCCCCAGCTGGGCCAACTCGCTACGGGAATTGATCTCCGCAAGACCGACCTTGAAGACCAGGAACGGCACGACGGCGGCCAGCGTGCCCCAGGTCAAGATGCGCACGCGCTCGCGCAGCAACGGATCGCGGTAGCTGAGGTAACTGTGCAACAGGGCAATCAGCCCCGCGACGTAATAGAGGCCCAACACGAGCCAGATCCCGGCGCCGATGTGGGCGCCGCGGTCGCCATAGAACTGGTCGTGCGTAAAGCGCGCGTAGAAGAACAACGGCGGCAGATAGAGCAAGGTCGCCAGCAGCGGGCGGCGCAAGAGCAGCAGCTTGCGCTCGGGAAACACGAGGAAGAACTGCAGGAACAGCGCCGGCAAGAAGAAGCGCGCGAAGGCGCCGCCGTTGCGCGACAAGATGTCGCCCCAGAAGTAGCTGGAGCGCTGCAGATCGGTCATGAAGTAGACGGCGAAGCAGAGACAGAGCGTAAAGAACAGCCGCGCCGGCCGATCGTTGGCGCTCTTGCAATACACCAGTCCCCCGATCAGCAGGTAGACCATCGCCAGCACGACGTTCAGCGCATAGGAGCGATCGGCGACCCTGAACCCGGTCAGTGTCACCGGCAGGACGAGCTGCCGGCCGTCACGCTCGACCAGGAACGGCACCTCGCTGCCGGGTTGCTGCGCGCCCAGAATCTGGGCCGCGTGCCGGGGGGAGCGCACCAGTTGATTCGCGATGCCCGCGATGTTGTCGTATTTGCGCAAAGGTGTCGGCGGTGTGCCGCTCCGGGTCTGCACGTCCAAGACGGTCGGGACGGCGGAGCCGAGCAGCCAGACCGTGCCGTCATTGGGGCGCAGCTTAGTGGCGTCGATGGCGGCGAACACGCAGAAGGCCACGGTCGACAGGCCGATGACCAAGAAGACGGGACGCGCAAACAGCACGTTCCGGCAACGGGCGAAAGCACTGGCGTTGACGTTGACCGGTGGCATTGTTTTTCCGTCGGAATCCAGGCGCCGGACAGTTTACAAAAATCGGCGAACGCTGTTCCAGCAGGGTAAACCGGGAGTCTGCGTTGATCAATCCCCGTCGGTACCGGACCTTGCCTGCGGAAGTGCGCTCGCTAAGACGCACGACCGCCCGGCGGGGTTGCACGGCGCAGCCGCAGGCCAAGTCGACAAACGAGTTTCAACGGGTGTGTGATCGTCGACCGCTCGCTCAGAGATCGGCGAGCCGCACGCTTCCGTAGCCTTGCAGGCCGTAGGCCAGCCAGCCCGGGTGCTCTGCACCGAGGCGTTCCCGCAAGGCGAGCGCGGCCTGCCGATGGGCGCTGCCGCAATCGAGCCCGCTACCGAGCGCTTTGTAGAAAAGGGCCGCGAACAGGCGGGCCGGACGGCTGAAGATCGGGATCGCGGTGCCGACGAAGGTCGATGAACCCGCCCGGCGGAACCGCTGGCCGAGCCACGCCAGGCTGCACCAGCTGTTGGAGAAGACGAGGGCCGGCAGTCCGCCGCCGCTGCCGAGCTGTTCGGGCAGGACTGGTCCGTCGTCGAGCAACCAGCCGGTGGTCGCGCGCGCGTCGCGACCGGTCGTCGAACCGCCGACGCTCTTGGCGGCGCCGCGGCGAGAGTGCGCGTGCACGGCCTGGTCGAGCGCTGTTTCGATGGGGTCGACCCCGAGGACTTCCATCTCGAGGCCGACCAGTTCGTCCACGGCGTCGGCGCCGGTCCGGCCAGCGGCGGCCATCAGCCCGGCGAGCCAGCGGTTCTCGCCGGCCTTGGAGATTTCCGGCGGTTGGCTGGTCGGCGCGGCGAAGTGCAGCGCCTGGTAGAGCATGGCGCGCGACGCCAGGAGCCCAGGGGTGACCGCGCCGGGGATGCGCAGGCGCGCAGCCGCGGGCACCCGGATGTTCAGGGCGGAATCGATGCCGTCCGCCTCGCGGAACATCAACCGCCTGATCTCATCGCGCCCGTGGCCGGGCACGAAGAGGATCTCCGGACACGTCCGCTCCCGCTGTTGCGGCGATGTGTCTTCGAAGAGCGCGTGACTGTACCGTTGCATCCAGGCGCGCGGCGGATCGATCTCCGGTACGCGCGAGCCGTGCTCGGCCGCGCAAATCGGCCCGGTCTCGAGCAAGTAAGCGACCCCGTTGTGCAGCAGATGCCAAGGCAGGCCTACCCACTGATCGGCGGCCAGTACGTGGTAACCGATCCGCGTGTCTGCGTCAAGGTCGCCGCAAGGCGGTGTTGCGGAGCCGTCGCGAGCCGAGTCGGGCCGGAACGCGCCTGCATCGGCGGCGGTGACGGCTTGAAAGAGTTCGCGACCGATCCGTTCGACATGCTGGGCGACCGCGGGCGTGTCCAGACCGAAACGTTCCTGGACTTGCGGTGTCTCTTCGCTCAAGGCGTGGGCCTCGGCCAGGCGGCGGTCAGTTTCCTGGCAGCCACCCGGTGCGGGTAGGGCGATATCGATCCAGCGCATTCGGGCCTCCCGGTCCGGCTCGGCCGTGGCGGGCGGGTCGCGTCGACGCCCGCGGCGGTCGTTGTCCGAACCAGTAAGCAGGAGCCGTGCCGGACGGGGTCCGCACCGGAACGCTCAACCCGCGCCGAACGTCCAAGCGTCTGGGCGCTAAAATAATGGGCGCAGGGGTTGCGAGGTTTGGGAGGCTCGGCGGCGAGTCATGGTGCCCAGGGGGAGACTCGAACTCCCACGAGGAATCCCCCACTACGACCTGAACGTAGCGCGTCTACCAGTTCCGCCACCTGGGCACCGAATCCACCGGATCAGCGGCATTGACTGCGGGAACCCAACTTAGCCCGCTCCTTGCAGACTGTCAACCGCGTATTGGTGCGCCCGGCGGGAACCGAGATCTTGTGGTCGGCCTTGAGACCCGGTCCCGAGCGTGCTAGCTTCGGCGCCGCACAGCATCTCGAACCGAGGAACCATGACTGCCCGCAAGACGCCGCCCGGCATCAAACTCATCGGCCAGAACCGTAAAGCGCGCCATGAGTACGAGATCCTGCAAACGCTGGAAGCGGGCATCGTGCTGGTGGGCACCGAGGTCAAGGCCTTACGCAGCGGCCGCGTCAACCTCGGCGACAGTTTCGCGGAGATCAAGGGTGGCGAAATCTGGCTCGTCAAGCTGCATATCGGCCCCTATGATATGGGCAACCGTATGAACCACGAGCCGTTTCGACCCCGCAAACTGCTTCTGAGCCGCCGCGAGATCCGCAAGCTCGAGCCGCGGTTGGCGGAGGGAGGCAAGACCCTGATCCCGCTGAAGATCTACTTCAAACACGGGCTGGTGAAGGTCGAGATCGCGCTGGCGCGGGGCAAGAAGCTGTACGACAAGCGCGACGACAAGGCGAAGCGGGACGCCGAACGCCAGATGGCGAAGATCACGGGCCGGCGCGGTTGACCAAGCCCGGTCCCGGACGGCGGTTCGCCGCCGGCGCCGGCTGCGGCGAAGGAGAAACATGGGTTCGGAGCACGGAGGCCGATGGCCGCGGCGGGTCGGGCTAGGGCGGCAAACATTGCCGGTTCTGCTGGTCACAGTGGTCGGGCTGAGCCTGGCGTCGCCGGCAGTGCTGGCGCAGGCGCCGCCGCCAGCGGCTGGTCAACCGGACGACCCCCTGAGTTGGCGCCGGCTCGATCCAGCGGCCGCGAACGAGACGGTGGCCGTGGAGGACCGCACGCTGGGACGCACAAAGACCGTCGCGGGCCGCCGGTTGCTGGTCGATTCGCAGGAGATCTACGTGCGGTCGGCGGTAGCGGCGGAGTTGCTGCAGGCGAGCCGGCTATGGCAGGCGGTCAGCCGCCGCCTGACTCTACGGGTTGGCGAGCGCGATTTCCGCTTCGTCGACGGCAGCCGTCTGGTCGCGTCGGATCAACGCGAAATGTTGCTGCCGGTGCCGGTCCTCTACACCGATGGGGACATCTGGCTGCCGATGGTGTGCCTGACGGCGGTACTAGGTCCGGAGGCCGGCCTGTTCGTGCGCTGGCAGGCGGAAGAGCGGCGGCTCGTGCTGGGCCAGACCGAGGTCAACGTCACCGAACTGCAGATCCAGGAGCTGACGCGGGCGACCAGTGTGCAGCTGGTCTGTCGCGAGCCGCTGAGCTTCCGCGCCAGCAGCCCCGAGGCCGGGCTGATCGAGTTGAAACTCTACGGCGGCCAAGCCGATCTGGCGCGGATCCGTCAGGACACGCCCCGCGGCCTGGTCCAGTCGGTCCGCGCGACGCAGCGCGAGGGGCACTCGGTGGTGGCGGTCCGGGTGAACGAACTGGTGACGCGCTACCGGACGCACACGGAGCAGGACGGGCGTCACATCGTGCTCGTGCTGGAGGAGGAGCAGGTGACGGCGCTGCCGGAACCGGTGCCGCGCGGCCCGGCGGAGATCGCGGTGACGATCGGCCCCGTGGATGTGACGCGCCGGCTCGCGATCCGCACCGTGGTGATCGATCCCGGTCACGGCGGTTCCGATCCCGGGGTGGCCGGAGTGGGCGGTCTGCTGGAGAAGGATATCAACCTGGAGGTGGGCTTGCGGTTGGCGGAGTACTTGCGCCAGCAGGGTCTGCAAGTCGTGCTGACCCGGCAGGATGACCGCCACTTGGGCCTGGCCGAACGCGCTGAGATCGCCAACACTGCCGGCGGCGATCTGTTCATCTCGCTGCACTGCAACGCGTGGTACAACGGCGCCGCGCGCGGGCTGGAAACGTACTTTCTCTCGCCGGCCAAGAGCGACTGGAGCCAGAGCGTCGAGGCGCTGGAGAACCGCGATCATACGGCCGCGGACGATGTCGAGTTCATCGTCTGGGATCTCGTGCAGAACCGGTACATTTCCGCGAGCAGCGACCTGGCCGAGGTCATCCAGGCCGAGGTGAGCCACGCCCTGGGCCTGCCCGACCGCGGTGTGCGGCAAGCCGGGTTCCGGGTTCTGGTCGGCGCCTGGATGCCGGCTGTGCTGATCGAAATGGGATTCTTGACCCATCCCGACGAAGCGCGCCAGTTGCGGAACGATCGCTACCAGCGCGCTTTGGCGCGGGCGGTCGGCGACGCGATTTTGACCTACCGCGCGCAGGTGGAGCGCCGCGTCGCGGGGATGACGGCGGAGGACCAGCGATGAGCCAATCGCCGCCGCCCCCGCCCTCGACCACCAAGGAACGGCGCCGCCGCGGCCGGCGCGCGGGAGTGCTGCCCTGGTCGTTCTGGCTGGCGCTCGTGGTCCTGGTCGGTGTCACCGCGTGGTTCCTGCTCGACCTCAATCGCAAGCACGATCTTGCGCAGCGCGAACTGGCCGTCGATGCGGAGCGCACCCCGCCGGAGACGCCGGCCGGCGACCGGGCCGTGACCCTGGTCTTTCCCGAATGGGACGCCGCGGGTTTCGTCACCGAATCCCGGCGCATTCCCAGCCGCGGCTTGCCCGAGGAAGACCTGCAAGCGTTGATCCTCGAGCTGTGCCAGGGTCCGTCGCGCAGCGGCGCGATCAGCGGCCTGCCGAGCCGGACGCGGTTATTGGCCGTGTTCCTGGATCAGAAGGATCGCCAGGCAGTCCTGGATTTCAGCGCCGAATTGGTGACCGATCATCCCGGCGGCAGCGCCGGCGAACTGGCCACGTTGACCTCGATCCTGCGCACGGTGGCGCTGAACTTCCCGGATCTACAATCCTGTCGCATCCTGATCGACGGCGCTGAAGTCGAGACCCTCGCCGGACACCTCGCACTCGACGCCCCGTTCGATCTACGGAGGTGGCTCTAGTGAGCCAGGGGGACAGCGACCGTCCCATCGGCGTCTTCGATTCCGGTCTGGGCGGGCTGACCGTGCTGCGCGAACTGCAGGCCCGCCTGCCGGCCGAAGACCTGATCTACTTCGGCGACACGGCCCGCGTCCCGTACGGGACCAAGGGCGCGCGCACGGTGCAGGCCTTCGCGTGGCAGGACGCTCGGTTCTTGCTCGGGCTGGGCGTCAAACTCGTTATCGTCGCCTGCAACACCGCCAGCGCGTTCGCGCTCGACGACCTGGCCGCGCGGCTGCCGGTGCCGGTGCTGGGCGTGATCGAGCCCGGCGTCGAGGCGGCGTTGGCGGCGTCGCGGGGCGGTCCGATCGGCGTGATCGGCACCCGCGGCACGATCGCCTCCGGGCGGTATCAGACCGGGCTGTCGGTGCACCTCGATCCCGCGCGGATCTTCGCGCGGCCTTGCCCGCTGTTCGTGCCGCTGGCGGAAGAGGGCCTCACCGAGCATCCGTTGACCGACCTCACCTGCGGCGAATACCTGACGGAGCTGCGAGACGCGGGGGTTGATACGTTGATTTTGGGTTGCACCCATTATCCGCTGCTCAAACCCGCCATCGCGCGCTTCATGGGGCCGCACGTCGTGCTCGTGGACTCGGCCGAAGCCCTGGCCGACGCGGCCGCGGT
>JAQULN010000137.1 GCA_028718575.1 Candidatus Krumholzibacteriia bacterium
GTCATGGCGGCGGCCATCTCGGCCCCGGCCAGCATCTCGCCGGCGATCCCGACACGACGGCCGCGGAACTCCTGCCCCCGCTCGAAGATCCCCAGCGCGCAGCGACCGATGTCCTCGGCGGCGATGCCCGGCAGCTTGGCGCCGTCCATCGGCAGCACGTACTGCAGCCTGCCGTCGTCGCCCGGCCGCGGACCCATGCCGAAGTTGATGAGGTTGTCCCAATAGAACGACGTCGCCAGGAACGTGGTTGGCGCGCCGGTCTCGACGAAGAACCGGTCGGCTTCGCCCTTGGCGTCCAGATGCGGCACCTTGTAGCTGCCCAGCAGCGTCGGCATGCGGTCATCGTCCAGGGGAATGAACTCGCGCGTGTCCTCGAGCGTCGACCAGATCACGTGCTTGACCCCGGCGCGTTGGGCCGCGCCGGCCAGATTGCGCGCATGCGCCATTTCCGTGGCGGGAGAGAAGTGCTCCCAGAAAAAGGTCACGCAGAACGCGCCATCAGCGCCCGCGAACGCGCGGTTGAGCGACTCCACGTCGTTCAGGTCGGCGCCCACGACCTCGGCGCCGAGGCGAGCCAGCTCGCGGGCCTTGTCCGATGCGGGATTGCGGGTCAAAGCGCGCGCCGCGAAACGGCCGTTCTTGTCCTCG
Organism: Candidatus Krumholzibacteriia bacterium; assembly: GCA_028718575.1. GTDB lineage: Bacteria > Krumholzibacteriota > Krumholzibacteriia > LZORAL124-64-63 > LZORAL124-64-63 > Glo-17. The sequence continues at coordinate 649 of JAQULN010000137.1, forward strand.
AGGATGGCCCGTACCAGGCCTCCGCCTTGCGCACCGGTGGCGCCTGCCACCGCGATGATCTGCTTCTCGGCCATGGTCGCTCCTTCGGGATGCTCGCCGGCCCCGGATGGCATCGGCGGCGTCGTGAACACGACAGTTTATATCCTGATTGGTTGGCTCGCCAGGCGTCGAGAGGCCGGACGCTCGTCAGCACCGCGCCGGCCGGACCCCGGCGTGGCGGCGGTGCTACGCCGGCGGATCCCCACAGCCGGCGCCGTCCCCGCCGCGGGCGGTGTCGCGGCTGCCCGCGCTGCCCGCGCTGCTCGCGCCGCTGTCCCCCTCGCCGGACAACGCGACCGCCGGCAGCCATTCCTTGAACGCCTCGCCGTAGATTTCCCAGATGGTCACGAACAGGGCACCCACGATCGGGCCGATGATGAACCCGAGCACGCCGAACGCGGCCAGACCGCCCAGGGTGCTCAAGAACACCAGCAACTCGGGCATCTGGGTGTCGCGCCCGACCACGCGCGGCCGCACGACGTTGTCGACCATCCCCACCACGAGCACGAAGAAGAGCGTGAGCACGATCGCGGTCGTCCACTGGCCGCCCATCGCGAGCCAGATCACCGTGGGCACCCACACCACGCCCGTGCCCAGTCCGGGGATCACCGACAACACCACCATGACCGCGCCCCAGAAGGCCGGCGCGGGGATTCCCGCCACGGCGAACGCCGCGCCGCCGAGTACGCCCTGCAAGATCCCGATCAGCCCGGTGCCCTTGAGCGTGGCGCGCGTGACGGACAGGAACTTCTCGAGCATGCGCTGCTCGTCGCGGTCTTCCAGGGGCAGGTAGTAGAGGATGCGCTCAAGAACTTGCCGCCCCCGGGTCAAGAAGAAGTAGAGCGCGTAGAGCATCACGAAGAACAGGAACAAGAAGTGGACCGTGCCCACGGTCACGTCGCTCAAAGCGTTGACCAGCCAGGTGCTCAGGCCGCGCGCGAGATCGGCGGCGCGGGTCAGGATCTCGCCGCGAAACGGCGCGATGCGTTCGTAGAAGGGTAGCGACTCGAGGTGATGCGAGAGCGCGTCCGGTTCGGCGAGCGAGCGGCGCACCCAGGGGCCCACGCTGTTGCCCACGCGAATGGCCTGGGCGGTGACCACGCCGGCGAGTCCGCCCAGCGGGATCAGAATCACGGCGACTAGAAGCAGTTCGGTGAGCACAGCCGCCGGCCCGCGGCGGCCGCGGAATATCCGCCTGAGCCGCGCGTAGAACCCGCGCATGAGCCCGGCCAGGATCGCAGCCATCAGCAAGGCCACCAAAAAGCCCTTGATCATGCGGTAGAACAACAGCGAGATCGCCACCAGCAGTACGATCAGGACGATTCGATTCACGGTCTGGCGCGACATGCGTGGACCCCCGGGTCGAAAGTGTTGTCAGGGCGGACGCCCCCGATGGTAGCGCATCGGCGCGCGGCGGGCTACACTGCGCAACCGAGCTTGCCCCGGCGGTTGCGCCGGGTCGTTGAGAATCATCCGGGCCAAGGAGTCGATCATGACCGTGACCGCCTGCATCGCCACCGACAAGGGCGCGATCAACCTGGACCTGTTCGCCGACCGCGCCCCCGTAACGGTCGCCAACTTCGTGAACCTGGCCCGCCGCGGCTACTACGACGGCCTCGTCTTCCACCGGGTGATCGCCGACTTCATGATCCAGGGCGGCTGCCCCGAGGGCAGCGGCCGCGGCGGCCCCGGCTACCGCTTCGAGGACGAATTCGACGACACCCTGCGGCACGACGGGCCGGGCGTGTTGAGCATGGCCAACGCCGGCCCCGGCACCAACGGCAGCCAGTTCTTCATCACCCACGTGACCACCGACTGGCTGGACGACCGCCACACCGTGTTCGGGCGGGTCCAGGGCGAGAGCGATCAGCGCGTGGTCGACGCGATCGCGGCCGGCGACCGCATCGATTCGGTCACCATTGCCGGCGACTGGCAAGCGGTCCTGGCGACGCAGACCGAACGCGTGACAGCGTGGAATCAGGCCCTCGACCAGCGTTTCCCGCAGTTGCGAACGGCGGATTGACGCCGCGGTCATTATCATGCCGGCATGCGATACGAGCCGCGCGCCGGCGCGGCCACGAACCTTACTTCAAAGAGAGGAAGAACCTTCATGGCCCAGATCAAGCTCAAGGGTAATCCCCTGCACACCAGCGGCGACTTGCCGGCCGTCGGCACGAAAGCGCCCGATTTCACCCTCGTGGGCGTGAACCTCGGCGAGATCAAGCTGGCCGACCTGCGCGGCCACAAGGTCGTGCTGAATGTGTTCACCAGTCTGGATACGTCCGTATGCGCGGCCAGTATACGCCGCTTCAACAAGGAGGCCGGCGAACGCGACGGCGTCAAAGTACTGTGCGTGTCGATGGACCTGCCGTTCGCGGCGGTGCGGTTCTGCACGGCCGAGGGGCTGGACAACGTCGTGACGGGTTCGGACTTCCGCGACGGCGCCTTCGGCCGCGCCTACGGCCTGCGCATCGAGGACGGTCCGATCAGGGGTCTGCTGGCGCGCGCCGTGATCCTGCTGGACGCCCAGGGCAAGGTGATGTACACCGAGCTGGTGGCCGAACACTCGCAGGAGCCGAACTATGACGCCGTCCTGGCGCTGCTCGGCTGAGTCAGGGCCGGCAACAGGAGTCGTGGGCCGCTAACCATGTATTGTTACCAGGAAGATCCCCGCTATTTCGCCCAGGTGGGCGGTGGCATCGAGGAACCGGCGGGCGTCGAGCTGCGGGAGTTCGGCGCCCGCGATGTCGAAACCGCGGTCCGCGGGGTGTACTTCCGCGCCGACCCGCAGACGCTGTACCGCATCGTCTACGCCTCGCCGCTCGTGCAGCGGGTGATCGCGCCGTTGCTGCATTTCCGCTGTCACACGCCGGACTACTTGTATCGCAAGGTCCGCGAGATCGACTGGCGCGAGTTCCTGCGGCCCGGCCAGACCATGGCCGTGTTCGCCAACGCCTCGCACTCGTTCCTACAGGACAGCCGCTTCGTGGCGCTGCGCGTCAAGGACGCGGTCTGCGATCAGCTCCGCGAGGCCACGGGCCAGCGGCCCGACATCGATACCGACGCGCCGGACCTCTGGCTGAGCGCCCACCTGGCGCACAACATGCTCACGCTCGGGGTGGACCTCGCCGGCGGTTCGCTGCACAAACGCGGCTACCGCCACAAGACGGTCGAGGCGCCGATGCAGGAGACCGTGGCGGCGGTGATCCTGGCGCTGAGCGGCTGGGACGGCAAACGGCCGCTGCACGACCCGATGTGCGGGTCGGGCACGCTGCTCGCCGAAGCCTGGCTGCGCGCCACGGGAACGCCGGCGGCTTGCCTGCGCCGCCATTTCGGCTTCATGCAGATGCCGGACTTCGACCAGGCGATCTGGAAGCAGGTGCAGAAGGACCTCGACAGCCGGCGCTGCTTGCCGCCGCCGGGCACGGTCAGCGGGGGCGACAGCGACCCGAAAGCCGTGGCCGCCGCGCGCCAGAATCTCGACCGTTTGCCAGGGGGCGACCAAGTAGCCGTCAAGCGCCAGGATTTCCGCGGGATCGAAGGGCTGCAGGACACGTTGATCGTGTGTAATCCGCCGCACGGGATTCGCATGGCGCGGGGCGCCGACCTGCCGGCGTTCTACAAGGAACTGGGGGATTGGCTCAAGTTCAGTTGCCCCGGTTGCGACGCGTTGATCTATTTCGGCCGGCGCGAGCTGACCAAACTGATCGGCCTGCGGCCCACGTGGAAACGCGCGCTGCGCAACGGCGGCCTCGACGGAGTGCTCGCGAAATACACGCTGTATGCTTGACCATCGAGGAGCCGACTGACCGGCCCCGGACTCAGGAGCATCGATCATGACCGACGAGACCGCGGCGATCTCCCGCGACGTGACGATTCTGGTGACGCGCAACGGCATGGGGCACGCCGAGCCGGCTCTGGCCCACAAACTGGCCGGCACGTATTTCGACCTGCTGGACGTCGAAAACCGCCTGCCCGGGTGCATCTGCTTCTACGCCGAGGGCGTAAAACTGGCCTGCGCGGGGTCGCCGGTGCTGGAAACCCTGGCGGCGCTCGAAGCGCGCGGGGTCGAGGTGATCGTCTGCACCACCTGCCTGGAGTTCTACGGGCTCAAGCCGCAGCTCGCCGTGGGCAAGGCCGGCAATATGAAGCAGATTCAGGCCGCCCAGTGGGAAGCGGCGCGCGTCCTGTCCATCTGACGGCGCTCAAGCCAGCCTCTCGCCTGCCGAAAATACCGGAGCGACCGCGTCCATACGGGGCCCGGCCGCCACGATGACCCCGGCAGGGAGGATGCCCGTGAACTGTCCGGCCTGCGGACACACCCTCAGCGCCCACGAGGTGGGCGGCATCACCGTGGACGTCTGCAAGGGCGGCTGCGGCGGCATCTGGTTCGATTCGCACGAATTGAATCGGGTCGACGAAGCCAGCGAATCGGCGGACGACGGCCTGCTCGATGTCCCGCGCGACCCGGCGGTCCGGTTCGATCACACCGCCCGGCGCTACTGCCCGCATTGCCCCGACATCGTGATGATGCGCCACTATTTCAGCGTCCGGCGCGAGGTGGAGGTGGACTGCTGCCCCAGTTGCGGTGGTTACTTCCTGGACCACGGCGAGCTGGCGGCCATCCGCGCTCAGTTCGTCACCGAGGAACTGCGCCGCGAAGCCGCGCGCGCAGCCTTCGCCGAGCTGTTCGACCCGCAGCTTGCGGCCGAGGCGGCCGTCTCGGCGGAGCGCCGGGAGCGTTCGCGCGCTTTCGCCCGCATGCTGCGGGTTCTTCTGCCCAGCTACTGGCTGCCCGGCAAACAGCCTTGGGGCGCCTACTGAGCCGCCTGCTCGGCCGACCGCTGAGCCAGCGTAGAACCGCACACCGGCCGCGGCCGGTGTGCGGTTGCGGTTGCGGCCATCCTCGCCTTTGATGTTGAACCAAGGCCCATTGTTCCGGGCATTGGACAACCCCTGACGCGAGGACCCTGTTCGTGACCGGCGATCATCAACCCGCGCCCGACCTGGTGCGCCCCTGCGATATCCGCGGCCTGCTCCACTCCCACTCCGGCTACGCCGACGGCGTGCATTCGCTGCACCGGATGGTCGAAATCGCCCGCGAACTCGGCCTGGAGTACCTCGGCATCAGCGACCACCTGCGCAGCGAACGTCATCCCGACGGACTCGACCACGACGGCGAGGCGGCCCAACGGGCCGAAATCACCGAGTTGAAACGCGAGTTTCCCGACTTCGATCTACTGCACGGCCTGGAAGTGTACGCCGAGCCGGACGGCGAGCTGCGGCTGCCCAACGGCATCGCCGATCATCTCGACTACTTGCTGGTGTCGCTGCCGGATCCCGAGGGCCATACCACGGAGAGTTTCACCGAGGCGGCCCTGCGAGTGATCCGCCATCCGGAAGTGGATATTCTCAGCCGCCCCCTCGGTTGCTACATGCTTTCCAAGCCACCGGTGCCCCTGGATATGGAGCGCGTGCTACGGGCGGCGGCCGAGTCCGGCACGGTGATCGAGCTGGACGCCAACCCGGCCTGCAACGACCTCGACGGCACCCACTGCCGGCTCGCGGTCGACCTCGGCGTCTGGCTCGCCATCAATCCCAACGCCCGCCGCGCCGCGCGCCTGGTCGACTACCGGCAAGGCGTCGAAATCGCGCGGTCGATGGGGCTCGATTGCCGCTGGATCGTCAACACCCTGACCGCCGACCAACTCCGCGATCGCCTGCGCGGCCAACGGCGGGCGGGCTGAGCGGCTTGCCTTCTGGTTGGCTGACCGGCTAGCTGACTGACCTGCCGACCGGCTGACCAGGTGGCGCGATTCGTAACGACCAGACGCGGGATTCCTTGCCGAGCATCTCTTATGACCCCGCTCTTTCACGGTGTGCCCGGTTTCGCCAGCGAGCGGGGACACTGAGCGCGGACGCGTCGCGTACGCGACACCGATCTATGCGCGCGCGGGGGGCGGGCGCGGCGGCGGCGGCAGGTGTTACGGCCGCGGCGCGGTTCCCTCGGTTGCGGTCGCGTTGGCGGGCGCAGGCCTTGCGTCGGCCGCTGCGAACCGGCCGCTCCGTCCCCGCATCGGGACCGGCCCGTCAGGGCCGGCGCCGGGCGACGGCGCGGACCGAGGGGAGACCGAAACGCAAGATCGCCGACAAGTTGGCGACACGGGTCACCCGCCTCGACAGTTCCAGACCCGCGTCACGGGGCCATTACGGTCTTTCGGGCGCGGAGGGAGCGGCCGGTTTGCGGGCTCGAACGTGGGCCCGCCCGGTGGGACGGCCAGGGGTCGCCGGCTTGACGGCATTCTGGCCACCGTCTATATTAGCCGTCCGCTCGCCGGGCTCAGGCTTGCGCCTTTGCTCTGACATCCATGCCCGGCGAGCAACCTGTTGCGAGAGGTTCCTCCGTAGCTCAATGGTAGAGCATTCGGCTGTTAACCGAAGGGTTGTAGGTTCGAGTCCTACCGGAGGAGCCAAAATTCTATCCGTCGATTTCGACGGTCATTTGTTAGCACAAAACCCCGTGGGATCATCCCCTCGGGGTTTTGTCGTTTCCAGCGTGTTCACGCCGACTTACACCAGCCCGAACATTCTCTCCAATTCTCCATTCCCCTCACAGCTTTCGAGTTTCAACCAAGGACGTTGACGTTCGCGCCCGCCGTTCTCCGATGTGCCCCTCGGATTCTCCGATTCTCCGTTCCTTTTTCGGACGCTGTTAACGCCCGCCTGGTCAACTCGGCCCGACACCCCGATGAGTCCTCCGGTAGGTATCGACCGAAGCCGGGTAACTACGCCCGGCGGAAGAGAAACACCAGACAGCGGA